>JBEKZK010000861.1:0-5477 GCA_049509935.1 Xanthobacteraceae bacterium
GTGTTCGACGCGCTTCAGTCCATCCGCGCCAAACCTGCTCCAGGGCGGAAAGGAACTGCGGCCAGCCGCCCTTGGCGCCCCGGTTTCACGCGGTATCGCATCGCTAATCGCGTTGCGCATTCGTCGGCAACGGTTAAAATGAATTGTGGCCCGAACCTGCCCGCGGCAATCGGCGGCCATCCTCTGTGGTCCAGGCAAGTCTCCGGGCAGGAATGGCGAAAGGTAGCAGTAACATTTCGATTTCGCGGGCGTAGTTCAGTGGTAGAACGACAGCTTCCCAAGCTGTATGTCGCGGGTTCGATTCCCGCCGCCCGCTCCAGGCGCCTTGCCGAAATCCGATACATCCCCTGTGCCGCCCGGGCGCCGGCCTTGGCGTAGCTCGGCCGGCATTGAGCCCCCGAGGGCTTTCAAAAATCGGCAACGCCGGGCCGCGACCCGCAAGGGGCGCCCCGGTGTCCACGCGGATGGGAAGCGGCGTCGGCGCGCCGATCGTCCCTTCGGGTCAGTGCCTGCTCCGACCGAAGGTCGCGACCGGGCGCACGCCCTCATGCATATTGGCACCCGAGTTTCTGCGTACATGCTGATTTAACGAAGATTTACCGGCGTATCGTTAGTGGTGCCTACGACATCGCACGAATCCATCACCCGATTGCGTGGAGATCCGCTCCGTGGCCCTCTCTGACGACCGGCCGGCGAGGACGCCTGCCCGATCCCTGCGTTGCTTCCTTCGAGTCACCGCCTGCCTGATTGGCGCGGTGACGCTCGCGGTCTCCGGCGCCGGCGCCGGGACCGACGCGGCGGACCCCACCATCAAGCTCAAGGCGCAGTACAAGCGGCCGGCGTCGATCCCTTTTCCGAAATCGAACGGCTACAGCGACGCCAAGGCGAAGCTCGGACAGACCCTGTTCTTCGACCCTCGGCTCTCGGGTCCGAGCACGGTGTCGTGCGCCACCTGCCACAACCCGGCGCTCGGCTGGAAGGACGGGTTGCCCCGCGGCATCGGTCATGATGCCAAGCAGCTGGCGCGGGCGACCCCGACCATCCTCAATCTGGCCTGGGCCGAGCTGCTGATGTGGGACGGCCGAAAAGATGGCCTCGAGGATCAGGCGACCGGTCCGATCGAGGCCGCCGCGGAGATGAACCAGGCGATGCCGGCGCTCGTCGGCAAGCTCTCCGACATCCCCGGCTATCGCCGCATGTTCCGTGAGGCGTTCGGCAGCGACGAGATCAACAGGACGACGATCGCACGGGCGCTCGCCACCTTCGAGCGCACGCTGGTGAGCAACAAGGCGCCGTTCGATCGCTGGATCGACGGCGACGAGACCGCCATCGGGGATGCCGCAAAGCGGGGCTTCCGCGTCTTCAACGAAAAAGCCAACTGCGCCGCGTGCCATTCGGGCTGGCGGTTCGCCGACGACGGATTCCACGACGTCGGCCTCAGGAGCGAGGATATCGGCCGTGCCGCCGAGGTCCCCAACGAGCCGACGCTCAAATACGCCTTCAAGACCCCCACGCTGCGTAATATCGACCTTCGCGCTCCTTACATGCACGACGGATCGGTCGACACGCTGCGGGAGGTCGTCAAGCACTACGACACCGGGTTCGTCGAGCGGCCGAGTCTCTCGCCGGAAGTGCGGCGCCTCGGACTGACCGAGCGGGAGATCGATGATCTCGTCGCGTTCATGCACACCCTCACCAGCCACGACGACGATATCGCGGTCCCGGTTCTGCCCACCAAGGAGGAAGGACTATGAAGCGTTCGATGATTCTCGGACTGCTCGTCGCACCGGCTCTCGTCGTCTCCGCCATGAGCGCCGAGCTCGTCATCACTCAGAAGGACAAGCAATTCAGTCAGGAAGCCGTCGCCATCAAGGCCGGCGACAAGATGCGAATGGTCAACGACGATTCGGTGACTCACAACGTCGTGGTCAAGGACGCGAGCGGCGCAAGCCGTCCGGGCATCACGCAGAAGCCCGGTGAGCAGTCGGAGATCGGATTCGACAATGCCGGAGACTACGAGGTCCGTTGCCTGATCCACCCGAAGATGAAGCTGAGCGTCAAGGTGGAATGACCGGGGCGCCATGCCGGGGAAAAGAGCCTAGCGATGCCAATCAGATTGAAGCTGCTGATCGCCTGCATTCTGCTGACCGGAATCACGGCCGCGCTGGGACTGATCGGCCTCCAGAGGCAACGGCAGGTCGGCGACGTTGCAATTCGCATGTACGATGAGGCGCTCATGTCGGTGAGCTTCATCCGCAGCGCGGAGACGAAATTCACGCGGCTGCGCGGTCTCTTCGCGCTTGCCGCGGAGCGGCAGAGCGGCGCACGCGCGGTCGCCGCCGCCGAGGTCGCCGCCCGGTCCATGAGCGCAGTCAGCGAGCGGGAGCTGCTCGTTGCGCGCGCCCGCGCCGCCGCAACCGGGGAAAGCGAGCGGCAGCGCATGATTGCCGTTGCACGCGACGGCGGCCACGCGCCGCCCGCCGCGGCTGCTGCCCCCGGCGCTCCGGCGCCGGCAGCGCCGGTCAGCGAGGATGGTACAATCAAGGCGCAGATCGCGGGCGTGATCGAGGACCTCGACGTGGCCAACGATCGGGCCACCTCGGCGGCCGGTCGCGCCGCCGTGGGGGCCGTGCGGCTCAAGATCCTCGCCGTTGCGGGCGACGCCAATGCGAGCGCGATCGGGTCGCCGCTCGACGACATTGCCAAACAGTTCGATCAGACCGTGGAGCAATTCTCGGCTGACGGCCTCGACTTGCCGTCCGCATCGCGACCGCGATTTCCGCGGGCAGGCTCGACAACGATGTCGCGTTGCCCCGATGGGGCAGGCGAACCGAGACGACCGCGCTTCTCGGTGCGCTCGGCGAGATGCAGACCGCGATCCGCGACAACCTGGAGCGGGTGGAACGGCTGCGCACCCAGGATGCGAAGCTGCAGCAGCGCGACGCCCTGCGCGCGAGCAGCCTCGAGCAGGCATCGACCACGTTTCGCAGCGCGATCTCGGCGGTCGTCGCGACGCTCACTCGCGAAACCGCAGCCACGCGATCGACCGCGGGGGTGCTGGCGGGCGCCGCGAGCTCGGCATTCGACCAGGCGCAAGCCGCTTCGATGGCGGCGTCGGGTGCCGCCGACAACGCACAGGCCGTCGCGGCGGCAACCGAACAGCTCGGCGCCTCGATCCGCGAGATTTCAACGCGTGCTCAGCGTGCGA
Organism: Xanthobacteraceae bacterium; assembly: GCA_049509935.1. GTDB lineage: Bacteria > Pseudomonadota > Alphaproteobacteria > Rhizobiales > Xanthobacteraceae > AP-16. Next base: position 3,209 of record JBEKZK010000861.1, read on the forward strand.
GCGTGATCGTGGCCGAGGCCGCCGAAGGCGCAAAGACGACGGATCGGGACGTCGCCGGTCTGTCCGAGGCGGCCCAGCGCATCGGCGCCGTTGTCGAATTGATCCGATCGATCGCCGAGCAGACCAATCTGCTGGCGCTCAATGCGACGATCGAGGCCGCACGCGCCGGCGAGGCCGGCCGGGGGTTTGCCGTCGTCGCCTCGGAGGTGAAGACGCTGGCGACCCAGACCGCCAAGGCGACACAGGACATTGCCCACCAGATCGGTGCCGTGCAGTCGTCGACGAGCACTGCGGTCGGGTCGATCCGCAGGATCGCGACCCGGGTCGACGAGATCCACGGCCTCACCAGCTCGATCGCCGCCGCCGTGGAGCAGCAGGAGGCGGCAACGCGCGAGATTTCCCGGAATGTGGCGCAGGCCGCCGACGGCAGCAGGCTGGCGGCGACCACGGTCGATGGCCTCACCACCACCGCGACCGACACCAAACATCAATCCGAGCAGCTGGTGGGCACCTCCGCGGGCCTGACCGGTGCGGTCAGGGACCTGTCGAGCGCGGTCGAGGTGTTCATTGCCGATATCGCCGCGGATCTCGACGACCGCCGATCCGCGGAACGACAGCGCATCACGCGCGCGGTCGTCATCACCGCCAACGGCGAGCGTCACGAGACGCAGTCGATCGACGTCAGCCTCACCGGAACCAAGATCACGAACGCGCCCGATCTGGCGCCCGGCATGAACGTCGACATCGACCTCGGCTCGGGTCCGATTCCGTGCACGACGGTGTGGGCCAGCAAGACCGAGGCGGGCCTGAAGTTCGACAAGGCGCTCGCCGAGCTGCCGACCGGATGGAATCCCGCGCGCGATCCGGAACGGCTGGCCGCGTGACCTCGTGGACTTCGTAGACGACGATGTAAGGGTGCTCGAGACGACCTTCATACCCCAAGGCCGCGGAACCGTTTGCGCGCGTCAGCAAGCGACACGTATCTCGGGTCCTTCTTCGCGCGCCGCCGCCGCACCTCGGCGAGCTGCTCGTCCGTGAGCCGCAACGCGCTGTGGTCCTGTTCTTCCATGAGCTCGACCACATGTGCGATATCGGCCTGCCGCTCCGGCGGCGACCTCAATACACGGTTGAGAATCTCTTTCACCTGGTCTCTTGTCATAGCGCGCTTTCGATATACCCTCATGCGATGCGGGATGGTCCGAACGCCGCCTCGACCTCCGTCTTGCTCGCAACGCAGATGCGCTCCGCCTCATCGACCGCCTGCGGTTCCTCCGCCGTCGCATAAGGGAGCAGCTGGCCGCCTGATGTTCTGCCGCGATAGGCACACGACCCAGGTGACCCTGGCCGACAGAGGGACTAAGCTGGGCTACGATCGAGCTTGGAGGATCCGCGATGATACTTGCCGATGTAAAGATCCCGCCGGCCCTGCCGCAATGGATGAAGGACCATGTCGACCGGTATCTCAAGAGCGACGGCAGGGACGGTCACATGTATACGACCAATTTCCCCAATCAGCCCCAGCGCACGGTGCCGTCGCTCCTGCTGGTGACCAGGGGGCGGAGGTCGGGCGACAAGCATCTCTTCCCGTTGTTCTACGGAAGGGCGGGCAGGAGCTACTACGTCGTCGCCTCAAAGGGCGGCGCGCCCGACCATCCCGGCTGGTACAAGAACCTGCTGGTCCACCCCGAGGTCGAGATCCAGGCCGGCATCGAGCATCTCGAGGCCAAGGCGCGCACGGCGGGCGGTGCCGAGCGACAGAAGCTCTGGGAGGACGCCTTGAAATTCTGGCCGTACTACGCCGACTACCAGAAGAAGGTGCCGAACCGGGAAATTCCGGTCGTCGTCCTCGATCCAGTCTAAATCTTCGTCAGCTCATGATATTGGGCGACGATGGCGACGGATTGGGCGTCGTCGAGAAGCCCGCGTGACGAGCCGCGCCGCGGCCGAGGTGTCGTGCAAGGCGCGCCGCCACGGCGTCGGCGAAGATCAGGCCTCTGGTGGCATCCAGGTTGACCCGCATCCGCTCGGCATCGACGACCAAGCCCTCCGCGAGCCTGCGGCCTTCCTGCAGCGCGCCCGAGGCGAGCCCGAACCGTTTGCGCGCGTCAGCAAGCAATCCGTATCTCGGGTTCTTCTTCGCGCGCCGCCGCCGCACCTCGGCGAGCTGCTCGTCCGTGAGCCGCAACGTGCTCGTACGCCGCATCCCTGACGATGACTTTCATGCCCGCCGGCGCGCGAACCGCTCTCGCACTTCTTCGAGCGTCAGAAA
>JBEKZK010000862.1:0-2797 GCA_049509935.1 Xanthobacteraceae bacterium
CGGTGCGCGGATCGAAAGCGGCGCCGAGCGGCGGGTCGACGATGACCCGGGTGACGCGGCCGGCCAGCTGAAAGTCGCGGCGCTGCACGAGCGACGCCGAGACCACCTTCCGGGCCACGAAGCTGCGCGTCGTCCCGCCTGCCGTGCCGATGTCCTGGGCGAGCACGATCCAGCTTCCCGGCACCAAGGCCGGGTAGGCGCGGTCGAGGTCGATCTGCTTGCCGCTCACCAGGAGACCGGGCCACTCGGTCTCCTGGTAGCCGCGGAACGGCGCCGCAGCGACGATGCGGCCGGCACCGGCCGCGAGGCTCGTGACCGCGGTGGCGGCGAAGGGCCCCGCCGCCCGGGTCCAGGTGGCGCCGTGGTCGAGCGACTGGAACAGGCCGTCGGCGGTTCCGGCCACTACGCCATTTCGATCGGCAGCGAGGTGGGTGACGGCCATACGGCTTCCCGCCGCGAGCTGCTCGGCGGGCTGCCACGTCTTGCCGTCGGTCGAGCGTCGCACGCCGTCCGCCGTTCCGGCGAGCACGGTCGCCGGGTCGTCCGCCAGGACGGCGAGGCAGTAGGCGGCCGGCGCGGCCGCAGGCGAGGCGCCGCCCGTGGGTGACGGGAGTGCCGCCAGGGCGTCCGAAGGAAACGCGGCTCCAGGGTCGGGCGAGTGCCGGCCGAAGCGGCTCAACAAGGCGCAGAGAATACCAACAGGCTTGGAGTCCGCTGCCGGCGATGTCGATGGCGGATGTCGTGGCGGCGCCATGGGCGTCGGCAGCGCCGCCGGATGCCAGCGCGCCCCGACGTGAGCCGCGTGGAACAGGCCCTGATCGGTTGCCGCCACCCAGACGCCGCTGACCGGATGACGCGCCACCGCATTGATTGCCGCAGATGCGCCGCCGCGATCGGTATCGTACCCCGGCAGCCCGTCGTTCCATGAGGTCCACGCCCCGCCGTTGGCGGGCACGCACCACAGCCCGAACGCCGTGCCGACCGCGATCGCGGCGGGTCCGGGATGCCGCGGCACAACCGCGAGCGCGCGGACCGGCGCAGGCGGCGCGACGTGGTCCTTCCCGCCGGACGGAGCGAGCGCGGCGGGGCCGGTCAGGTTGAGCCAGCTGGCGCCGCCGTCGGTCGAGCCGAGGACGTCACCGGTCCGCGTCCCGGCATAGAGCACGGCGGGGCTTGCGGCGATGAGCGCCGTCAGCACGGTGCGGCGCGGCACGGCGCCGAGCGGAGCCCAGCCCGATGGCGGCACATGACGCAAAATGGCGTCGCCGGCGGCGGCGAGCAAGATGCCGTCCCGATCGATCGCCAGCGCGCCCACGTCGCTCGGCGGCAGGCCGTGGTTGGCCACGGCCCAATCCGTTCCCGGCGCGCTCGCCGTCGCGACGTCGCCGCGGCGTGTCCCGAGTTGCGCCTTGACGCTGTCGGGCTGGCGCGCCCAGTCCGGCGCGCCGGCGCCGAACAGCCTGGCGCTGGAGCGGAAGGCGAGCAGCTCTGGGGCGATGAATGGCGGCGTCCCGGCTGCGCCCTCGATCGGCTCGCGCCAGCTGACCAGCGTCGAGCCTTCGGCCGCATTGGTCTCGACGCCGACGAGCTCACGCACCACAGACTCGGGCATGTCCGCCGCGCTGCGCTTGCCGTGCAGCAGGATCGGCATCCCCGGACGCAGCTCGCTCGTCACCCCGGCGACCCGCAGCCGGGTCGCCTGCGCGACCACCGGCGGCGCCACCGTGACGGCGGGGAGCAGCGGCGTCATCGCATTCCAGGCACGCCGCGCCTCGATGTCGCGATCGGTCTCGAACACCACCGCCGTGCTGTCCGCCGGCGGCACGCTGCGGACGGCGGTGCCCTTCGGGATGGACACCCGGTCCGCCGCCCCGCGCCCGTCGATCAGGGAGAACGCCAGATGGGTTGTCGCCGACAGCGCCGGCCGGGGCGTGACGCCGATGCTCGACACCAGCTGGCGCACCGACAGCACCTCGGTCGCGGTGCCGAGATAGCCCTCGTTGGCGATGCGCTCCTGATAGAACGTCAGCACGTCGCCGACCGCGGCCCAGGCGCTCAGCAGGCTCGGAACGAAGGCGTCGGGCGCGTCCGGATTGAGCGACTGCAGCGGATTGTTCTCGATCCGCGTTCGATCCGGCAGCGCGAGCGTGCCCTGGGCCAGCCGCGACAGCATCCAGCGCAGGAACAGCGGCTGGGTGGCGACACGGAAGCCCAACGCCGGCAGCCCGGGCGGGTTGGGCGCGCGGATTGGCCGGCGAATGGTCCGGTGGCCGGTCACGCCGGCCTCCGGGCGTCGATGGGGATGGAGTTGACGGTGAGAACGCCTCGGTACGGAGCATCGGGGCGGTTCTCCAGCCGCGCGATCTCGGTGGGCCCGAGGTCGATCCGGCCTGCCGCGATCGCGCTCGGTGCGTCCCGGCCGTAGCGGACGAATGCATCGACCTTCACGTCGACCACGCCGGCGACGTCCTTCGCGGTCGCGATCACCGGGCTGAGAAACACCGGCTCGCCGAACCGCAGCCGGTCGCCGACGAAGCCGTTGAGGATGCCGGTGACGACCTCTCGGCGCGCCGCATTGGCGGACCGGCCGGGTCCGACCCGAATGGTGAGGGCGATGCGGAGCGGCACGTGGACCGGGCCAGCCACGACCACGTCGCTGCCGAGAATGCGCCGCGCTTCCAACTCGGCGGCGAGCTCGGCGCGCAGGGCCTGATCGAGATCGCCGCCGCCGGCCGGCTGCACGTGGACGAGGACCGTGCGGCGGTCGCCGGTCCAGTGCGCCACCGCGACCGCCTGA
>JBEKZK010000863.1:0-2796 GCA_049509935.1 Xanthobacteraceae bacterium
CGTCAAGCAGGTCACCGACCGCATCGAGAAGAAACTCGAGGAGCTGCCGAGCCTCGATTATATGAAAAGCTACACCAAGCCCGGCGAGTCCGTGGTGTTCGTCTATCTGAAGGATTCCATTCGAGCATCTGATGTGCCGGATCTCTGGTATCAGGTGCGCAAGAAGGTCGGCGACATCAAGCAGGCCTTGCCGGAAGGGGTGCAGGGACCGTTCTTCAACGACGAGTTCGGCGACACCTATTCGCTGATCTTCGCACTGACGTCCGATGGTTTCGGCAAGCGCGAGCTGCGCGACCATGCCGAGCGCGTGCGCGCCGAGCTGCTCAGCGTCCCCGACGTCGCCAAGATCGACCTGCTCGGCACCGAGGACGAGAAAATCTACCTCGAGTTCTCGACGCAGCAGCTCGCCGCCATGGGGCTGGACGTGTCCCATCTGGTGCAGACCCTGCAGCAGCAGAACGCCATCCAGCCGAGCGGCACCGTCAACGGCGATGTCGAGAAGATCGCGATCCGCGTCTCCGGCCAGTTCACGTCCGAGGAAAGCCTGAGCGCCGTCAACTTCCGCGTCAATGGCCGGTTCTTTCGGCTGAGTGATATCGCCCGGATCCGTCGCGACTACGTCGACCCGCAGCAGCCGATGTTCCGCTACAACGGCATCCCGGCCATCGGGCTCGCCATCTCGATGACCAAGAACGCCGACGTTCTCGCTTTCGGCGAGCACATGAAGGAGCGGCTTGCCAGGGTGACGGCCGATCTGCCCGTGGGCATCGAGGCCCACCTGGTGGCCGACCAGCCGCAGGTCGTCGAGGAGGCCGTGGGCGAGTTCATCAAGACGCTGATCGAGGCCATCGTCATCGTCCTCGCAGTGAGCTTCCTGGCGCTCGGCTGGCGCCCCGGCATCATCGTTGCGATCGCCATTCCGCTGGTTCTCGCCATCACCTTCGTAGTGATGAAGCTGACCGGCGTCAGCCTGCAGCGCATCTCGCTGGGTGCGCTCATCATCGGGCTGGGGCTTCTCGTCGACGACGCCATGATCGCGGTGGAGACCATGGTGTCCAAGCTCGAGCAGGGTGTCGACAAGGTCACGGCTGCGACCTTCGCCTACACTTCCACCGCCTTCCCGATGCTGACCGGCACGCTCGTCACCATTGCGGGGTTCGTCCCGGTCGGCTTCGCGGCGAGCAGCGCCGGCGAGTATTGCTTTACCCTGTTCGCGGTCGTGGGCGTCGCGCTGACGGCCTCCTGGTTCGTTGCCGTGCTGTTTACGCCGCTCACCGGGGTCTTCATCCTTCCTGACAAGCTCAAGCGCAATGGCCACGGACCGTCGAGATTCGCCCGCGCCTTCCATGGTGTGCTCGATCGCGTGCTGCGCATCAAATATGGGGTGATCGGCACCACGGTCGCGCTGTTCGTCGTCGGCCTCGTCAGCATGCAGTTCGTGCAGCAGCAATTCTTCCCCAACTCGGACCGGCCCGAGCTGCTCGTCGATCTCACGCTGCCGCAGGGCTCGTCGATCAATGCCACGCGCAAGGCCGTCGACGACCTGGAAAAGATCCTGAAGACGGACCCCGACATCGAGCGCTGGTCGTTCTATGTCGGCAGCGGCGCTGTTCGCTTCTACCTGCCGCTCGACCAGCAGCTCGCCAACGATTTCTTCGCGCAGGCCGTTGTCGTCACCAAGGGCTTCGAGGTTCGCCCCGCGGTACAGGCGCGCATCCTCGCCGCGTTGCGACGGCCGGAGCTCGAGCAGGTGATGTCACGCATAAGCCCGCTCGAGCTCGGCCCGCCGGTCGGTTGGCCGCTCAAGTTCCGGATCAACGGCCCGGATCCCGCGAAGGTCCGCGACTACGCGCAGAGCTTCGCGTCGATGCTCGGCAGTACGCCGAGCGCACAGAATATCAACTTCGACTGGAACGAGCCGTCCAAGGTGGTCCGGGTCGAGGTCGACCAGGACCGTGCGCGCGCGCTCGGCATCAGCTCGCAGGCGTTGAGCCAGACCATCAACGCCGTTCTGTCGGGGACGACCGTCACCCAGGTGCGTGACGATATCTACCTTGTCGATGTTGTCGCCCGCGCCGTCGCCGATGAGCGCGCCAAGCTCGAGACCCTGCGCAGCCTCATGATCGCGACGCCCGGCGGCCGCTCGGTGCCGCTCGAGCAGATAGCCCGGCTCTCATACGGCCTCGAGCCGCCACTGATCTGGCGCCGGCAGCGTCTGCCCACCATCACGGTCCAGGCCGACACGGCTCCGGGTGTCGAGGCGGCGACCGTGGTGAAGGCGCTCGCGTCCGAGATTGCCGCGTTCAAGTCGAAGCTTCCGCCCGGCTACGACGTCGTGGCAGGCGGCACCGTCGAGGAAAGTGCCAAGGCCCAGGCGAGCGTGCTGGCAGTGTTCCCGCTCATGCTGTTCATCATGATCACGATCCTCATGGTGCAGCTGCAGAGCTTCCAGCGGCTGTTCCTGGTGGTCGCGACCGGACCGCTCGCGGTCATCGGCGTCGCTGCGGCGCTGCTACTGTCGGGCGCACCAATGGGTTTCGTCGCCATCCTCGGTGTCATCTCGCTGATCGGCATGGTGATCCGAAATTCGGTGATCCTGATCGACCAGATCGAGACTGAGATCGCGGGGGGCCGGTATCCTTGGGACGCCGTCATCGTCGCAACGGAGCATCGGCTGCGTCCGATCCTGCTGACCGCGGCCGCTGCCATCCTCGGCATGATCCCGATCGCTCCCACCGTGTTCTGGGGGCCGATGGCCTACGCAGTCATTGGCGGCCTCGTGGTCGCGACGCTGCT
>JBEKZK010000864.1:0-2796 GCA_049509935.1 Xanthobacteraceae bacterium
TCGTGCGACCACTCCGCCATCTGGGCGATCTCGCTGCCCATGAACAGCAGCTTCTTGCCGGGATGCGCCCACATGAATGCGAAATAGGCGCGCAGATTGGCGAACTGCTGCCAGCGGTCGCCCGGCAGCTTGCTGATCAGCGAGCGTTTGCCGTGCACCATCTCGTCGTGGGACAGCGGCAGGATGAAGCGCTCGGAAAATGCGTAGAGCAGGCCGAACGTGATGTCGTCGTGATGGTGCCTTCGGTGGATCGGGTCGAGCTCCATGTAACGCAACGTGTCGTGCATCCAGCCCATGTTCCATTTGTAGGAAAACCCCAGCCCGCCCTCGGACACCGGCCGCGTCACGCCGGGCCATGCGGTCGATTCCTCGGCAATCATCATGGCGCCGGGACAGCGCTCCGCCACCACCGTATTGAGATGCCGGAGGAAGCCGATTGCTTCGAGATTCTCGCGGCCGCCGTGGATGTTGGGGACCCACTCGCCGTCGCGCCGGCTGTAGTCGCGGTAGAGCATCGAGGCGACCGCGTCGACCCGCAGGCCGTCGACGTGATATGTCTCCAGCCACATGAGGGCGCTGGCGATCAGGAAGCCCTGCACCTCGCGGCGCCCGAAGTTGTAGATGAAGGTGGTCCAGTCGCGATGGAAGCCCTCGCGCGGATCGAGATGCTCGTAGAGCGCGGTGCCGTCGAAGCGGGCGAGCCCGTGCTTGTCAGTGGGGAAATGCCCCGGCACCCAGTCGAGGATGACGCCGATGCCGGCCGCGTGCATGGCGTCGACGAAGCGGGCGAATCCCTCCGGCTCGCCCCAGCGCCCGCTCGGAGCGAACAGGCCGAGCGGCTGATAGCCCCAGGACCCGCCGAACGGATGCTCGCTGATCGGCAGCAATTCCACATGGGTGAAGCCCATCTCGGCCACGTAGGGCAGGAGCCGGTCGATGGCCTGGTCCCAGGTCTGTCGGCGGTCTCCTTCGGCGGGCCGCATCCACGATCCGAGATGGACCTCATAGATTGAGATCGGCGCTTGCGCAGCCTGCCGTCGTGCCCGCGACGCGAGCCAGGCATCGTCGCGCCAGGTGTGGCGATCGGGTGTCGCGACGACCGACGCGGTGGCGGGCGGCGGCTCGGTCCGGCGTGCCACCGGGTCGGCCTTCTGCGGCACCGGCAGTCCGCCGGGGCCGAGAATGTCGTATTTGTAGCGCTGGCCGGGACCGACGCGCGGCACGAACAGCTCCCACACGCCGGCCGGGTGGCGCACCCGCATCGGATGACGGCGCCGGTCCCAGGAATTGAAGTCGCCGACCACCGCGACCCGCTGCGCATTGGGCGCCCAGACGGCGAACCGCACGCCCCGGATGCCCTCGACGGTGCGCACCTGCGCGCCGAAGACGTCGGCAAGCTCGAAGTGGCGGCCCTCATTGAACAGGTGCAGGTCGAGATCGCCGAGCAGCAGTCCGAAGCCGTACGGATCCTCGGTTTCCTGCCGGCCGTCCGGCCAGTCGATGAGCAGCAGATACGCGCCGCGGCCGCGCACCGGACCCTCGAACAGTCCGTCGACCTCGCCGCGGGCGAGGCGGCCGAGCAGCGCATGGTCGGCACGATCGACGACCTCCACGCCCCGGGCACCGGGAACGAACACGCGGACCATGCGGCCGTCCGCGGTGTCGTGCGGACCGAGGACCATGAACGGATCCGCGAGGGTGGCGTCTACCAGTGCGTTGGCGGTCCGACGATCGAGCCGCCACGACGGCGCGACGGCAGTCCCGGTCACGATCGTTCCTCCCGGCCCTGAAGCACACGGTTGGCGAGCACTGACAGCCCGGCGAGCGGGACGGCGAGCCATGTCGGCCGGCTGGCCGCCTCGTAGGTGATCTCGTATGCGGCCTGCTCGATGAGAAAGAGATCGAGCAGGCGTTCGTTCATGAGATTGTCAGCCGCCGCGACCGCGGCGCCGTAGGCGCGCAGAAACGCGGCCGGTGCGCAGGCACGAAACCGCGCGATGAACTCGTCGCGTCGGTCGTCGGATATGCGGGCCGAGCCGACGTTTCTGCGGTCGATGATGGTCGCGGCCGCATAGTCGAACGAGCGCAGCAGGCCGGCCACGTCGCGCAACGGGCTCGACTTGGCGCGGCGCTCCGTGATCGGCCGCGTCGGCTGGCCCTCGAAATCGATGATGTAGATGTCGCCACGCACCACCAGCACCTGCCCGAGATGGAAGTCGCCGTGGATGCGGGTCATCAGGGCGCCCCGGCCCGCCAGCGCCAGGTCGCGGACGGCCGCCAGCAGGTCCGGGCCGCATGCTTCCAGCGCGGCGGCACGCCTCGCATCACCGGCGCGACTCCATGGATGCCCGGCGATCACCGCCAATGCGGCGTTCAGTTGGGCTTCGGTCCGCTTGCTCCAGTGCGCCGTGTCCTCGGCCGTGGCCGCGGCGGGGGCGAACGCCGGATCCTCCGTCGCGCGTGCGAGGACCATGTGCATCTCGCCCAGCCGCTGCCCGATGCTCGCCGCCAGGGTCTCGTAGTCGGACAGGTGGTCGGCCTCGGTCTGGGCGGAGGGGTCCGGCGCCGCCAGGTCGTCGAGTGCGCGCAGCAGGTGGTCGAGCAGCCAGGCCCAGGCATCGCCCTGGTTACGGACGAACCCTTGCGCCAGCCCGAGCGACGCCTCGGCGCCGTCCGTGCTGAGGCGTACGATCTCGCCGAGCAGCGGCGGCACGTTGGCAAAGCCGCTCTGTGTCAGATAGCGGCCCATCTCGGGCTCGGGATGCCGCCCCTCCGACACCCGCCGGAAGATCTTCA
>JBEKZK010000865.1:0-2795 GCA_049509935.1 Xanthobacteraceae bacterium
GCGTCGACGAGGCCTCGGTCAAGAATATTCCCGGCCTCGTCAAGGTCGTGCGCGAAAATAGCTTTCTCGGCGTGGTGGCGGAGACCGAGTGGGCCGCCATCAAGGCGTCGCGGCAGCTCAAGGCCACCTGGTCGGCGTGGGACGGCCTGCCGGAGCAGGACAAGCTCTGGGAGCATGTGCGCGCCACCCGGGTGTCGAAGGAGGACGTGTCGAGCAATGTCGGCGACGCCGCGGCGGCGCTCGAGCAGGGCGCCAGGCGCCTGAAGGCGACCTACGACTTCGCGATCCACACCCACGGCTCGATCGGCCCCTCGTGCGCGGTCGCCGAGATCCGCGACGGCAAGCTCACCTGCTGGACCGCCTCGCAGGCGACCCACAATCTGCGCAAGCAGCTCGCCGCCATGCTGTCGATGCCGGTCGAGGATGTCCGCGCCATCTACGTGGACGGATCGGGCTGCTACGGCCGCAACGGCCACGAGGATGCGGCCGCCGACGCGGCGCTGCTGGCGCGCGCCGCCGGCCGGCCGGTGCGGGTGCAGTGGATGCGCGAGGACGAGCACGGCTGGGACCCGAAGGGACCCCCCACCCTGATCGATCTCGAAGCGGCCCTCGACGCGACCGGCAACGTGATCGCCTGGTCGAGCCAGTTCTTCATCCCGGAAGGCGGCGCCGGCAACGTGGCGCTGCTGCCGGCCGATCACGCCGGACTGCCGCACGAAATCCCCATCGCGCCGGGAAACATCCAGGGCAACTCGGCGCTTCCCTATGCCTTCGCCAATATCAGGACGGCGCTGCACCGGCTCGCCGACACGCCGTTCCGCCCGTCCTGGATCAGGACGCCGGGGCGCATGCAGAACACGTTCGCCAACGAGGGCTTCGTCGACGAGCTCGCAGCCGTCGCGGGCGTCGACCCGATCGAGTTCCGGCTGCGCTATCTGAAGGACCCGCGCGGCGTCGAGCTGCTCGAGCGGCTGGTGACCTTCGCGAAGTGGGATGCCGGCAAGGGACTGGCGCTGGCCAGCGGCGACGTCGTATCGGGACGCGGCGTCGCCTACGTCAAATACGAGCTGGTGCGCACCTATGTGGCGGCGGTCGCCGACGTCGAGCTGACGCGCAAGACTGGGGACATCAGGGTGACCAGGTTCCACGTGGTCCACGACTGTGGGCAGATCATCAATCCGGAAAGCGTCCGCCAGCAGATCGAGGGCAATATCATCCAGACGGTGAGCCGCACCCTGAAGGAGCGCGTGACGTTCGACCGCTCGCGGGTCACCAGCCTGGACTGGGCGAGCTATCCGATCCTCACCTTCCCGGAGGTCCCCGAGATCCACATCGATCTCATCGACCGGCCGAGCGAGAAGCCGTGGGGCGCCGGCGAGCCCTCGGCCGCGGTCGTGTCGGCCGCGATCGCCAGCGCCGTGTTCAATGCCTGCGGCGCCCGCCTGCGCTCGGTGCCGTTCACGCCCGACAAGGTCAAGGCCGCCATCCAGGTCTGAGATCGATGGATTCCGACCCGTCCTCCGTCGATCTCGGCCGCATGATCGAAGACATCAGGCGCTGGGTCGAGACCGAGAGCCCGACCAGCGACGTCGCCGCGGTCAATCGCATGATCGACCTGGTCGCCGCCGGCCTCGACGGGCTGCCGGTCCAAATCGAGCGCCTCCACGGCCGCGCCGGCTTCGCCGACACGCTGCGCGTGCGCACCGCCGAGGCGGGCGACCGGCCTGGCATCCTCATCCTGTCCCACGTCGACACGGTGCATCCGATCGGCACGCTGGCAGGCGCGCTGCCGTTCCGGCGCGACGGCGACCGGCTCTATGGCCCCGGTCTCTACGACATGAAGGGCGGCGCCTATCTGGCCTACGAGGCGATGCGCCAGGTCGTCGCCGCGCGGTCGTCGCGGCTGCCGATCGTCTATCTGTTCACGCCCGACGAGGAGGTCGGCAGCCCCTCGACCCGCGAGCTCATCGAGAGCGAGGGGCGGCGCGCCCGTTACGTACTGGTCACCGAGCCGGCGCGCGACGGCGGCAAGTGCGTCACCTCGCGCAAGGGCGTCGGCCGCTTCGCGATGACGGCGACCGGCGTGCCGGCGCATTCGGGCGGCTCGCACCAGCGCGGCCGCAGCGCCATCAAGGAGATGGCGCGCCAGGTGCTGGCGATCGAGGGCATGACCGACTACGCCCGCGGCATCACCACCAGCGTCGGCATGATCTCCGGCGGCACGGCCGCCAACGTGATCCCGCAATACTGCGAGATCACCATCGATCTCCGGGTCCGCGACGACAGCGCCGGCCGCGAGATGACGGCGAAGATTCTCGGCCTGCAGCCGCACGATCCCGACGTGCGGCTGCTGGTGACCGGCGAGATGAACCGGCCGCCGTTCGAAAAATCCCCGGCGATCGACCAGCTGTTCCGCCATGCCAGGTCGCTCGCCCGCGACATCGGCTTCGATCTCGCCGACACCCGGATGACGGGCGGCGGCAGCGACGGCAATTTCACCGCCGCGCTCGGCGTGCCCACCCTCGACGGCCTCGGCATCGACGGCGACGGCGCTCACACCGAATGGGAGCACGGCCTGATCTCGTCGATCGCGCCGCGCACGCTGCTGATGCGGCGGCTCCTGGAGACGCTGGGGTGATCTGCGCCGTAGCCCGCATGGAGCCACAAGGGCGTCACGCCCGTCTTCGACGGGCTATGGCGAAATGCGGGAGCAGCGCCTGACGCGCGGCACGCCCGCTCCCCGGATTTCGCTGCGCTACATCCGGGCTACATCCTGCCGCTACCGCACGCCCAGC
>JBEKZK010000866.1:0-2794 GCA_049509935.1 Xanthobacteraceae bacterium
AGGAACTGGACGGCCCAACCTTCGATGACGAGCCCCTCCTTGTGAAAGTCGCCGTATCCCTTTCTCCTCAGATATTCGTAGATCGGACCGAGCGAGATCAGACCGGGTTGGATCGAGCCAGGGCTCGAGTAGAATGACACCAGGATATCGAGATCTTCGGTCACGGCAGGTGCGATGTAATTGTATGCGGCAACCGCGCCGCCGATCGCATATCGACGGATGATTCCGTCGGTCTCCATGCGATTGAGAACGTCGAGCGTCTGCTTCATACCCATGGACGCGGTTCCCAGCCTATTGCCCAAACCGTATCCGATCGCGGCGAAATTGAAATCCCACCGCGCGAGCAAAATTCGCAAATTTCGCTTGCCGATCTGGAGCGCCCACGCCTAGCTCATGACGTTGCAGCATGGGGTGATTCGGAAGCTGTAAGTGCGCCCGACGCCTGACCGCCTACCCCGTTTCGAGGGTTGATGCCGCGTGTCCCGATCGAGGCAATCGACCGCTGAGGTCCCCGCCGTGCTGCCGGTCGACGGCGACGCGGGCGTGACGTTGCTGGCGCCCGTTCTCACACCCCATGGCATGCTCACGCTGCGGCCGGACGCCGATGCCCCGGCGCTGGAGCCCGCACGGTCCGCGCGGCTGACAACAGCATTCGGCCGCGGCTGCGGGCATGGCCTGCTGTCTCTCGGCGTCGACCAGGTGGGCGCGACGCTGTCCCCGGCGCTGTCGTACTGGCGCGAGTTTTCCACCCGCTACGTGACCGATCTGTGCTCCCGTCCGGACATCGGCGAGGGCCGCGCCAAGCCGCCGCTTCCGGTTCCAACCGACGAAGAGCTGGCCCGGATGGCGGCGGCCGTTCCGCCGATGATTGGCGCCGAATATCTCAGCGCCGCGGTGCTGACCTCACTGTGGCGCCACATCGACCAGGCGTTCGATGCCGAGCTCGCCGACGCCCGACTGCCGCTGCAGGCATTTCTCAAGTCGCGCAATTCCGCCTGGAACCTGGTGGGCCGCGTGCACTTCAATCTGGCCGAGAACCGCAAGGACGAGGACTGCCCGTTCGCCTTCCTGGCGACCTACACCACCAGGCTCTCGGCCGCCGCCAAGGCCCAGCATCTCCCGCTCGGCAAGGCCCTGCAGGAGTATGCCGGCGCCAACAACCGCGAGCGCCTGCTGTCGCTGCTGATGCCGGTGCAGCGCGCCGCCGAGCAGTGCGGCTGGTTGAAGACGTTGGTCGATGCCGGCGACATCTTCCATCCGCTGCGCTGGACCCCGCAGCAGGCGCTGCAGCTGCTCAACGACGCGCACGCGCTGGAAGGCGCCGGCGTGATGGTGCGGATGCCGGCAAGCTGGCGCATGAACCGCCCGCCGCGCCCGCAGGTGAAGGCGACGGTCGGCGGCCGCGCGCCATCGAACCTCGGCATGCAGGCGCTGCTCGACTTCCGCATGGAGGTGACGCTCGACGGCGAGAATCTCTCGGCCGCCGAGGTCCGCGGCCTGCTGGCGCAATCCGAGGGCCTCGCCTTCATCCGCGGCAGGTGGGTCGAGGTCGATCGCGAGCGGCTGAGCCGGACCTTGAGCCAGTTCGAGGCGATCGAGCGCCGCGCCGCCGCCGACGGCCTGCCGTTCGCCGAGGCGGCGCGCCTGCTGGCGGCGGCCGCGATCTCGGGTGAAGCGACCGGCGCAGCGGCCGACGTCGACTGGAGCGAGACCGTGGCCGGGCCGTGGCTCGCCGAGACGCTGGCCGCCCTGCGCCGTCCGGACGGGCCGGGCGTCGATCCCGGCGACGCGCTCCGCGGCCGGCTTCGGCCCTATCAGCGCGCCGGCGTGCAATGGCTGCATCTGCTCTCCCGGCTCGGGCTCGGCGCCTGTCTCGCCGACGACATGGGGCTCGGCAAGACCATCCAGGTGCTGTCGCTGCTCATCGTGCTCAAGTCCGAGAGCGCAAACGGCGGCCCAAAGCCGTCGCTGCTGGTGGCGCCGGCTTCGCTGCTCGGCAACTGGGCGGCGGAAATTGAAAAATTCGCACCCGGCCTGAAGGCGATGGTGGTGCATCCCTCCGCCCTGCCGGCCGAGGCGCTCAAGGCCGGCGCCGATCTCGACGGCGTCGATCTCGTCATCACCAGCTACGGCACTTTGGCGCGCGCGGCCTGGCTGCCGGCGACGGCGTGGCGCCTCGCCGTGATCGACGAGGCGCAGGCGATCAAGAACCCGGATGCCAAACAGACGAGGCTCGTCAAGCAGCTGAAGGCGAACGCGCGCATCGCGCTCACCGGCACGCCGATCGAGAACCGGCTCGGCGATCTGTGGTCGATCTTCGATTTCGTCAATCCCGGCCTTCTCGGCTCGTCCAAACAGTTCTCGTCGTACGTCAAATCGCTGGCCGAGCGGCCGCACAATCCGTACGGCCCGCTGCGCGAGCTGGTGCGTCCCTACATCCTGCGCCGCCTGAAGACCGATCGCAGCATCATCGCCGACCTGCCCGACAAGACCGAGGTGAAGGCGTTCTGCCCGCTGAGCCGCCGCCAGGCCGCGCTCTATCAGCAGGCGGTGGACGAGCTGGAGGATCGGCTCAGCGACGCCGACGGCATGCAGCGCAAGGGGCTGGTGCTGGCCGTCCTGATGCGGCTGAAGCAGATCTGCAATCACCCCTCGCAATGGCTCGGCGATCACGGCTGGGCCGAGGAGGACAGCGGCAAGTTTGCCCGGCTGCGCGAGCTCGCCGAGGAGATCTCCTCGCGCCAGGAGAAGGCGCTGATCTTCACCCAGTTCAAGGAGACCACGGCACCGCTCG
>JBEKZK010000867.1:0-2791 GCA_049509935.1 Xanthobacteraceae bacterium
GCGCAGATCCTCGAGGAGACCGGCGGCCTCACCATCACGGAGGAGAGCGGCAACTATTCGGCGGCGCGCATGTGCGTGGTGTGGCCGTCGCGGTTCCGCAGCCTCGCCGAAGCGGCGCCCTACGCCCACGACGGCGAAAAGCTGTTCAACCATGTCTATGCCGACCGCATGGGCAACGGCCCGCCCGCGAGCGGCGACGGCTGGCGCTATCGCGGCCGCGGCATCCTGCAGACCACCGGCCGCGCCGCTTACGCCCGCTACGGAAAACGCTGCGGCGCCGACTTCCTCGGCAACCCCGACCTCATCTGCTCGGCGGAATACGCGCTGCAGCCGGCGCTCGCCGAATGGACCGATGCGGGTTGCAACGCGCTCGCCGACCGCGACGACATCCACGCCATCACCCGGCGGCTCAACGGCGGCTACACCAACTTCGCCGAGCGGGTGCGCTGGCTCAATGTGGTCAAGCCGCTCGTCGGCAGCGTCGAGCTGAGCCCCGCGCCCGCGCGTCTGCCGCCACCGCCGCCGCCGGTGGCGCATCCAGCGTCTTCGTCCCGCATCGACCCGGTCGGCGCCGGCGGCAGCCTCGGCGCCGCCCTGGTGGCGGCGTGGAAGGCGATCGACGGCCACGCCCCGTGGCCGGTGGTGGCGCTGCTCGCGGGCGCCGGCGCGCTCGCCGCCGCGCAGTTCATCAGGAGGGCATAGCGATGTGGAGGACCGCACTGGCGTGGAGCCGGAATTCGGCCACGCACCTGTGGGCGAACCTGGTGATCGCGCTCTCGGCTTTGGCCGAGGGCGCGGCCCACTATGCCGACCAGGTCGCCGGCATCGCCGCCGATTTGGTCGGCGATCCCGAGCTCAAGACGCAGCTGCTCGCGCTCGTCCCGCACGACCGCGTGCCGCTGATCATCATCGCAATCATGGTGATCACCAAGCTGGCGCGAAACCGCTCGATGGCACGATAGACAGGAGCAACATCATGGATTGCGTCATCTGTCGGCTGACGTCCCGCCAGCCGGGGGAGGCCTGACATGGGACTTGCCCCGGGAGATGCCCTCAACCGCATCATCGTGGTGGCGGCGCTCGCCGCCTGCTGTCTGATCATCGCGGCGATCCTCGCCTGGATCGCGGCGCTCGGCTGAAGCATTTCCAGGAAAAAGCCTGCCCCGGACTTGATCCGGGGCGGACACCGGTTTTCCGAAAGGAAATGCGGCCAACGTCTAGAGCGCTTTCCGCGGACCGCCCGTGAGATTTCATGGTCGAGCTTATCGGAAAGCGCCGCCGCCGTCCGACAAGGAACCATCGCCAAAAAGTCACCAACCATGGAGCCCGTCCCATGATGTGGCTGAAGATCGCCTGGGGTTTCCTGCAGGGCAACCTCGGCACCATCGTGTCGGCGATCACCGGCACGATCGGCAAGCTCAGCGACAACGACACCGCAAGGCTCACCGGCGCGATCGGCGCCGAACGCGACGTCGCGGTGGCGCAGATGCAGGCGAGCGCCGCCGCCTGGCACGACCGCGCCGCGATGCTCTCCGGCCTGTGGTGGGTGCACGTGCTGATCGCCGCCGTGCTGGCGCCGGCGATCTGGCACCAGGGTTTGGTGATCCTCGACTCGTGCCCGTGGCTCCCCGGCTTCGACGGCCTGCTGCCGGCGATCGCGCCGCACCAGGTCGGCTCCTTGCGGGTGGCGGCGCTGCCCGGCGCCTACGCGGACCACGAATGGCAGTTGATCATGAGCCTGCTCGGCATCCAGTCGGCGCTGGTCGGCGGCGGCAGCTTTCTCAGGTGGCTCAGCCGGTAGCGAGGCCGATCACCTCACGATGGACAGCCGAACATCGTCCGGTTTGGCAAGCGCCGCCTCGAGGAGAGGAGCCGGGCGCGGCGTCGTGGCGAAGAGTCCGAACGTGGGAACGACCGTCTCGAGGTCCCGACGGTAGGCGTCGTAGTCAGGCATGTCCGGCCGAATGAAACCAAGTCGGGGCGTTTCGCCGACGATGCGCCTGAGCACGATCGGAGCGCTGGCCGGGGTGAAATTCGCTCCGCCTGGATTCGACAAGGTCATGACGAGGCCGCGAGCCGGTTCCTTGGTGTCGGGGCGTGACACCATAATGAGACGCATGGCCCCCTTTTCAACAGTAACGAGGTTCATGAATGGTCGTCCGTCCGGTATGTAGACATGCCCGCTTTGCGTATGCCCGGCGTCGACGCGGTCCTGCTCCTCGAAGATCAGGCAAGACCCTGCCTCGTCCCATTGAACGAGCATGAGGTAGGCGTTGATGACGCCGGCGGAGTTGAAAGCCGGTCGGAAACAGACGTAGCGTCCCTCGAGCTCCTCCACATTCGAACGCGCGTAGCCGCCGAGATTCCGGGCCGCTTGGGACCGGGACGGAGGTGCCGCAATCTCGATGTCCTCCGCGGGCGGGGACAGGTGGGGTTGCGGAAATCCGACCCGAGCATAGTCGACCGCCTGCGCCGCTACGTCTTTGCGCTCACGCTGGGACCGGTTGAACACGGCGAGGACCATGGCGCCGACCACAGCTCCGTTGATCCCGGCGTTCATTACGATAATGCGGATTGCCTCCTCGGGATGCAGGTAGAATTGGGCTACCACCTTCTCCTCGAGAAGCCATCCGACGAAAAGTCCCGCCGTCATCAATGCGATCCCGTTTCCGAGCGCCCCGATGGCGGCGACGCGGTGCCAGCTCAAATCCAGCGATCCCAGATAACAACAAAGAAGGCCGAGGGAGAGCGTGCAAACGAACGGAATGACTATTCCCGGCCACCGCTCCAC
>JBEKZK010000868.1:0-2790 GCA_049509935.1 Xanthobacteraceae bacterium
CAGGAGAGCTCGTCGGTGTGCAGGTTGAGCGCCGGAAAGAGAAATTGATTGGGGTCGCGATCATCGAAACCGTCGCGCCAGGACGGCTTGCCCCGGTCGGCGTGGGCGCGCGCCTGGTGATGGAGCTGCAGATCGCCGGTATAGACCACGCCGCCGCTGGCGCCGGTCACGTGCGCCTTGCGGTACATGGTCGAGAACGCCGCGATATCGCCGAAGGTCCCGACCCGCCGACCCTTGACGCGGGCGCCATGTGACTGGCTGCAGTCCTCGACCACCTTGATCCCGCGGGCGTGCGCCTGCTCCACGATCTCGAGGATGTCGGCGGGCTCGCCCAGCGAATGGATCACCACGACCGCCCCGACGGCCGGCGTGACGCGCGCCAGGAACTGCTCGACGCCGATGTTGAAGCTGCCCGGCCTGCTGTCGGCGAGCCGCGGCACCAGCCGGTTGAGAATGATCGCCGAGATGGTGCCGGGGTCGGTGACCGGCGAGACGATCACCTCGCTCCCGGGCGGCAGGCCGAGCGCCGCCACGGCCACGAACAGCGCGGCGGTCCCGGTCGCGACCGCGTCGGCGTGGCCCCCGCCCATGTGACGGACGAACGCTTCGGTGTAGCGCTGCTCGAACGGTCCCTGGTAACCCGGATCGAGCTGTTGGTCGCGGTAGTAGGAGAGCGCTTCGTGGAGCGCCGCGACCTCCGCATCCGCGATCGCCAGGCGCGGCGGCATCGGTCGTTTGCGCAGCGGTGCGCCGCCGTGAACCGCAAGCCGCGCAGCCGTGTCGGCAAGGAGCTGGTTCACATCGCCCCCATTTTCGATACGATCGCGTCACGCGACAGCCCATGGGCCGTCAACAGTTCGCCGTGCGAGCCGTAGACGTGGTGAAACGCGTCCTCGAGCGCGAAGGTGTCGAGCCGGCAGCGCGCGGCCGCGTCCCAGGCGATCGCCTTGACCTGCGGCCCGAGGCCACCGAACGGCGCGAGCTCCTCGATGACCACGACACGGTCATGGGTCCGCAGCACCTGCGTGATCCCTTCGCGGTCGAGCGGCTTGAGCGTGTGGACCGAGACCAGCGACACCGAGCGGCCCTGCTCGCGAAAATGCTCCGCGACGTCGCCGGCGAGCTTCACGGTCGATCCATAGGACAGAATGCAGACGTCGCGACCGCGGGTGAGATAGCGCAGCCGTCCGAACCGCCATGGCTCCTCGGCGCCTGCGGTAAGGTCCGGCTCGCCGGCCTTGCCGAGCCGCAGATAGACCGGCCCGCCCTGCTGAGTGGTGCACCATCTGGTCACCAGGCGGGTTTCGGCGGGATCGCACGGGGCGATCACCGTCATGTTGGGAAGCGCCGAGGCGATGGCCACATCCTCTTGCGCGTGATGGGTGCCGCCGAGCGTCGAATAGGTGACCCCGCCGCCGATGCCGACCACGGTCACCGGCAGGTTCTGATAGCAGAGGTCGTCGCGCACCATCTCGTATGGCCTGAACAGCGCAAAGGTCGCGATCGTGTAGGCGAACGGCCGCAGGCCGCGCAGCGCCATGCCGGCGCACATGCCGATCATGATCTGCTCGGCCACACCGGTGTTGACGAAGCGGTCGGGAAATCGGGTCCGGAACCTGTCGATCGCTCCGGCCGGTGAGATGTCGGCCACCACCAGGCACAGACGCTCGTCCTGCGTGCCGGCCTCGTAGAACGTCTCGGCGAAGGTGTTCCTCACGACGCGACTTCCCGCAGCGCGCCGATCGCCTGCTGGTACTCGGCCCGGTCGGGTGATCGATAGTGCCAGATCGGGACGTTCTCCATGTAGGACACGCCCCTGCCCTTGATCGTGCGGCAGACGACGAGCAGGGGCCGGTCCCCGCCGCGTCCCCGCACGGCGTCGAACAAGGCCCGATGGTCGTGCCCGTTGACCTCCCGGGCCTCCCACCCGAAGGCAATGGCCTTGTCGGGCACCGGATAGAAGAACGGGTGCGTCTCGCTGGTTCGCCCGAGCCCCTGGAAATCGTTGACGTCAGCGAACGCGACGAGACGATCGAGGCGCAGATTCGCCGCCATCATGAAGGCCTCCCAGATCGACCCCTCCTGCATCTCCCCGTCGCCGAGCAGCACATGGACGGAACGGTCCGCGCCGAGCAGCCGGTCGGCGTACGCCATGCCGACCGCCATGCCGAGACCGTGTCCGAGCGAGCCGGTGGACGCCGCGATCCCCGGTACGCCGTAGTCGGGATGCGCACCGAGCCGGCCGCCGGCCGTGCAATACCGATCCAGATCCTCGGTGCGAAGAATGCCGAGGTCCTCCAGGATCACGTACTGCGCTATGCAGCCGTGCCCCTTCGACATCAGGAAGGTGTCGGCCGAATGGCCGTCGGCGCCCCACCGCATCAGCTCGTGATAGATGGTATCGACGATCTCCAGGCAGGAGAATGCGGGCGCGACATGCAGCGCCGAGACCTGCTGCGAGATATCGAGGATCCGCCGCCGATAGGCGAGGCAGCGGCGCCGTGCGGCGTCGATGTCGACGCCGTTGCATCGGGCGGGCTGAAGTCCGGCATGCATGGTCGCGGCCGTCATGCGCGCAACGTGTAGTCGGTCGGCCAGTCCTTCAGGACGTCGAAATACCTGCGCCCCCAATCGACCATCTCCTGCAAGCCCTCCTGCCATCCGATTTCCGGCTCCCAGCCGACGTCGCGCTTGATCGCCGAGGAGTCGAGCCAGTAGCGCGAATCCTGGCCGAGCCGGTCGCCGGTGACCTCGCACACCTGCTCGAACGGCACGCCGAGCGCCTCAGCG
>JBEKZK010000869.1:0-2780 GCA_049509935.1 Xanthobacteraceae bacterium
AGCGGAAGAGAAATTTCTCGAAGGCCTCGCCGGGGTGGTCGAACCGGAGGTGAAGCGCAAGACGATCGGGAGGCTGTTCATCGAGGTGTTCGAGGCCGAGGCGAAGAAGCTCGGCGGCGCTGAGTTCCTGGCCCAGGGCACGCTCTACCCGGACGTGATCGAGAGCGTGTCCTTCACCGGCGGGCCGTCGGTGACCATCAAGTCGCACCACAATGTCGGCGGCCTGCCGGAGCGCATGAACATGCGGCTGGTCGAGCCATTGCGCGAGCTGTTCAAGGACGAGGTGAGGGCGCTCGGCCGCGAGCTCGGCCTGCCCGAGGTCTTCGTCGGCCGTCATCCGTTTCCCGGACCCGGTCTGGCGATCCGCTGTCCGGGGCCTGTCGACCGGGAAAAGCTCGATATGCTCAGGCTTTCCGATGAAATTTTCATTGAGGAGATAAGACGCGCTGGGCTGTACGACGACATCTGGCAGGCTTTCGCCGTGCTGCTGCCGGTGAAGACCGTCGGCGTCATGGGAGACGGGCGCACCTACGATCATGTGGTGGCGTTGCGCGCGGTGACCTCGACCGACGGCATGACGGCAGACTTCTATGGATTCGACATGCGCTTCCTCGGCCACATCGCGACGCGGATCATCAACGAGGTCAAGGGCGTCAACCGTGTGGTCTACGACGTGACGTCGAAGCCGCCGGGGACGATCGAGTGGGAGTGACGGGCTGGCGGGTTTTCGCGTAATCTCTTAATTAATCGAAGGTAGACAGATTCCGGCTCCCCGCCATGGCGGTTGATGGACTCGCAGTGGGAGGCGTGCCGTGCCGATGCGAGTTTTGGCAGCGCTCGAGGCTTTGCGCGATCAGGTCAGGGACGAAATCCTCCAGGATCCGCGCTACTTGACCTATCAGGCGCTGCAGCGTTCGATCGATGACATCAAGGCGGCGCTGGACGGCGCCGGTGCCTCGACGCCTCCAGGTCCGGGTCGGGTCGTCGATTGTTCTCCTCCAGCGTCGGCCAATGGCAGCGCGGCACCGCGCGGAGTTCCGTTCACGCCGCAAGTCGACAGCGAGGCGATGGCCAACCTGCAGCACGCGCTGATCGACCTGATCAACCGTGATCACGGCGGCACCAACGGCGCCGGCGGATCCGTAGAACCGACCGACGCGGTCGCCGTCCCAATGCCGCCCTTCGCGTCACCGCCGAGCGACGAGTCTGGCTCCGATCCGACCGGCAGCTGAACGCGGTCGCGGCGACCTGAACCGGCGCGCGCACGAGCTTCGTCGCCAATCCTCAACGTGCCGTTCAGGAACATGTCATTCGACACCGGGCCGAGTGCGCGCGTGCCGCGAATCACTCGCCATGGCCGGGCGAGGCGGCGGGCGCCGGGCTCCCTCGGAGCGTTGATCTCGATCAGATCGGCAGGCCGGCGTGGCGGTGCGCCGGTAGGCGGTGAAGCGAAATCGCGGATTTGCTGGAGTCGTGCCGGACGCTCGATCTAACGTCGATCGACGATCAACCAAATAAACAGAGAAGCCGTCGCAAGATTTGTTGCAAACGTCAGAAGGCGACCATAAAGTCGAACGCATCAGGGACATCGTCCGCTGGCGTCGTTGGCGGACTCCATCGGGGAGGTGTGGCGTGCCGACACGCATACTGGCGACGCTCGAGTCACTGCGCGACCAGGTCAAGGAGGAACTTCTCAGGGATCCGCGTTTTCTGACGCTGTTGGCGTTGGAGCGATCCATCATCGACGTCAAGTCGGCGCTTGCCGGTCCAGGCAGTGCGGCGCCCAGAATAGCACCGCCGTTGGCGCTCGCCACCCTCGTCGACGATCACCTGGCGCGTCATGCCGGAGCTGCGGTCGGCGCAAGCGGCCTGAACGTGATCGATCAGCCCAGGATCGAGCAGTTGCAGCTCGGGCAGCCCGGCAGCGACCAGTCCGCCATCGACCGATCCGGATTCAATGACACCGATCAGGTTTCGGCCGCGCTGGCCCACGGACCGCGGGGGGACGCGACCGAGCACGCCGTCGCCGATGCGCCGGCGAGCTCCGATGGCAGCGCAGCCGTCGAGACGCTGACCGGTCCTGCGGACGGTGCTGATCCGGCGCCGGCGGACGCCGGAGGCGAGCATTTCGCTGGCGTGCAGCCGGAGGAACCGATGCACGCGGCCGAGGCGGCTGCCGCAGTCGTTCCCGCCGAGCCGAGCGCCGCGGAACAGCAAATAGAGCAGGTTGCTTTCCTGGCGAGCGACGGATCTCCTGACCCGGCGGCATCGGCGGAGCAGGGGGCGCCGATTGCCGAGGCCGTGGAGAGGATTGCTGACGGCGCGGCCGTCGCCTTCGTCGTGGAGGAGCCGGCCGCCGCCGGGGAGCAGGCGGCCGCGCCGGCGGGCGGCGAAGGTCGGGGCGAAGCTCATCACCTGA
This sequence comes from Xanthobacteraceae bacterium, assembly GCA_049509935.1. Classification (GTDB taxonomy): domain Bacteria; phylum Pseudomonadota; class Alphaproteobacteria; order Rhizobiales; family Xanthobacteraceae; genus AP-16. Next base: position 2,420 of record JBEKZK010000869.1, read on the forward strand.
CGCTGTCGGCCGAGGCGGCGATAGCCGAAGCGGTGGCGGGCATGGCGGATGGCGATGTCACGATCGTCGTCGTGGGGGAGCCGGGCGCCGCCGACGGGCAGGCCGCGGCCGTGGCGAGTGGCGATAGTCACCCCGCGTTGTCGGCCGAGCAGGAGGCGGCGATAGCCGAAGCGGTGGAGGGCATGGCGGATGGCGATGTCACCATCGTCGTCGTGGAGGAGTCCGAAGCCGACGGGCAGGCCGCGGCGGCGGCGAGCGGCGAAAGTCACCCCGCGTTGTCGGCCGAGCAGGAGGCGGCGATAGCCGAAGCGGTGGAGGGCATGCCGGATGGCGATATCACCATCGTCGTCGTGGAGGAGCG
>JBEKZK010000087.1:0-10664 GCA_049509935.1 Xanthobacteraceae bacterium
ATCTTCGTTCCGATCGACTGAAGCCGATACACTACGCCGTCTGCTCGATCTCCCCGATGACCCGGTGCATTTCGCCGGCGAGGTGGCCGAGACCGTGGGTGCAGCGGGCGCGATCGCCGGCCTTGCCGGCCTGCTCGAGAGCGTCTGCCGCGAGCGCCAGGTCCGCGGCGCCGATCGTCAGGGCGGCGCCCTTGAGCCGGTGCGCTGCGGTCGCGACCCCGGCGAAATGCCCGGCGCGCGCGGCGCGCTCGATCTGCCGCTCGGCCTCGGTCGCCGACCTCCGGAACGTCCGCAGCAGTGCCAGGACGGCGAGGCGATCATCGCCGAACCAGGCTGCCAGCACGCTGCCGTCGATCGCATCGGCTTCGTGCTCGCCCTCGAGCGGAGCATCCGCCGGCTCCGCTTCGGGCACCAGCGGCACGGCTACCCGCGAGCCGTTCCCCGGCTCGTTTTCGACCGCAACGCCGCCATCCGCTGATTCGCTTCGATTCTTGCCCATAACGGGAGGGTTGTCGGTCGAGGTGTCCCGCGCATGTCGTGCGTCAGCGATCGTGTATCGTCTGTGTCGATCCATCTGTGAATGCTTACGTTGCGTGCTTCAATCCATCAATGCACCGCTGCGACTTGTGCGATGGCGGAGCGTCGGGCATTGTTTGCATTGCGTCGGCAGGGGCCGATGCATCGGGGGCCCGGGCGGATGGATCACCGCCAGCACATCGTCGTCGTCGAGGACGAGGCGACGCAGCGCGACCTGCTGGTCGGCTATCTGGGCAGGCAGGGCTTTCGCGTCAGCGGCGTCGAGGACGGCGACGGGCTGCGGGACCTCGTGGAGCGCGATCCTCCGGTGCTGGTGCTGCTCGATCTCACGCTGCCGGGCGAGGACGGCCTGACGCTCGCCCGCCGGCTGCGGGAGCGCGGAACCAGGCTCGGCATCATCATGGTAACGGCGGCGTCCGATACGGTGGATCGGGTGGTCGGGCTGGAGATCGGCGCCGACGACTACATCACCAAGCCATTCGAGCCGCGCGAGCTGCTGGCCCGGATCAAGAGCGTGCTGCGGCGTACCACCGGCGCGGCGAGCGCGGCGCCGGCTGCGGCGGCCGGCGGCGGCCGGCGGGTGCGCATGGGCCGCCGCCTGCTCGACCTCGACAAGCGTTTGCTGATCGATCAGGACGGCCGCGAGGAAGCGCTGGCGGCGAGCGAGTTCGACTTGTTGAGGATCTTCGCCGAGAACCCCAACCGACCGCTTTATCGCGACTGGCTGCTGGAGGCGACCGCGCACCGCGAGGTGGAGGCGTTCGATCGCGCCATCGACCTGCGCATCACCCGACTGCGCAAGAAGATCGAGGCCGATCCGGCGCACCCCGACGCCATCCGCACGGTGCGCGGCGTCGGCTACATGTTCGTGCCGCACAAGGGTTGAGGCCGGCCCCGTTTTGGCGTCGCCGAGCCTAGACAATCGATTCCATGAAACCTGCCGGTAGGATGGGTAGAGTGGCGAAATCGGGCCCTTGTCCGATTTCGCCGCGAAACCCATCGATGGGTTTCGCAAGAGCTCAACCCATCCTACTACCCGCCGCCCGCCAGCAGCTTGACCAGGCGATACTGGTACTCGACGCCGTCGAAGAACGATTTGGCCAGCACGCGCTCGTCCTTGCCGTGGGCGCGCTGGTCGTCGATGTCGCCGGCGAGGCCGGAATGGCCGTAGGTCGGGATGCCGGCATTGCGCAGATGGCTGCCGTCGGTCGCGCCCGCGCTCATGGTGGGGATCACCGGGATGCCCGGCCAGAGCTCCGCGGTGACCGTCTCGATCGCCCCCATGATCTCCTGATGCAGCGGCGACGGCTCGCTGAGCGTCGCCTCGTTGAGCGGAGTGACGGAGATCTGGTCGTCGGCGACGACGCGCACCAGTGTCGCCTGCACCTCTTCGACCGGCTCGCCCGGCATGATGCGGCAGTTGATGGTGGCGCGCGCGAGCTGCGGCAGCGCGTTCTCCGCATGCCCGCCCTCCAGCATGGTGGCAACGCAGGTGGTGCGCAGCTGCGCGTTATAGACCGGGTTGGCCGACAGGCGGGTGACCGAGAGCGCCGCCAGATCGGGATGGCCGGAGGCCACCGACCTCATGTCGGCCGCCAGCTGCGGGTTCTCCAGGGCGGCGGCGCGATCGAAATAGGCCCGCGTCGTCTCGTTGAGCCGAAATGGAAAATTGAAATTCGACAGCCGCACCAGCGCCTCGGCGAGGCGATAGATCGCGTTGTCGCGGTTGGGCACGGCGCTGTGCCCGCCCCGGTTTCGCACCTCGAGACGGTAGCTCTGGTACACCTTCTCGCTGGTCTGCACGCTGGTGCGCACCGGCTTGCCCCCGCGCAGACCGACGCCGCCGCCTTCGTTGATGGCGAACTCGGCGTCGATCAGCTCGCGATGATTCCTGATCAGCCACTGGATGCCCAGCGCGTCGCGGTCGATGATTTCCTCGTCGGTCTCCAATGCCAGGATGATGTCGCGGTCGGGCCGGTAGCCTTCCTGACGGTAGCGGATCAGGTTGGCGACGAACGCCGCCGCCATGAACTTGTCGTCGCTGGTTCCGCGGCCATAGTAGTAGCCGTCCTGCTCGAGGAAGCTGAACGGCTCGACCGACCAGTCGTCACGGCTCGCCGGCACCACGTCGAGATGCGCGAGCAGCAGCATCGGCCGCTTGGCGCCGGTGCCGCGCAGCCGCGCCACCAGGTTGCCCTTGCGCGGCGCCGGCTTGAACACCTGCACGTCGGCGTCTGCGAAGCCCGCGGCACGCAGGCGGGCCGCCATGGCGTCCGCCGCGCGGCCGGTGTCGCCGGTCGCCGTCACGGTGTTGATCTCGACCAGCTCCTTGAAGACGTCGAGGGCGAAGGCCTGGTGTGGCGGGAGGCCTTCGGCGCGCACCGGAGCGATCGCGGACAGCGCCACGGCCAGCACGACCGAAGCCGAGCGGACTACAGCACGTCCCGGCGAAGTGGACCCGGTTCGCCGATCAAGGACATGCGCAACAAGAGAATTTGCAGCGCTTCCCGGGTCGAGGCTTCGCAACAGGTGGTTCACCATGACCGGGAAGCGCAGTAGTCGCGGCGGCGACCGCGGGTGTGAACATGGCGAACCCAGCATGCTCCGGCCTCTTGTGATGCGAGTGGGTCGTCAGCGTGGCGGCATTCGCAACGGCCGGCAAGGGCAGACCATCGCGCATGTCGCGTGCGCGGCGACCGGTCAGTGCTTGCAGGCCGGCTGGCCCGGATGGCCGCAGGCGGCCGCCTGCCGCGGCGGCGGTGCCGGCTTGGGCGGCGCCGGATGGGCCGGCACCGGATGCGGCGCGGGCGCCGGCTGGCGGTTGACGGTCTGCGGGCGCACCGCGTTCGGCGGGTTCACCCTTGGGTTGTGCGGCGCGGTCGCATTCGCCGGCCCCGTGGTGCTGGGATTGACGTGCGCCGGTCGTGCATCGTGCGGCTTGCCGGCCTCGATTGCCGCGTTGCCGGCCGGTTGGCGATTGACCTGCGGCTGCTGATTGGTCGGCGGCTTGCTGGTCGACGGCCTGCCCTGCCCGGGCTCCTGCCGCCGGTTGGGCGGGATCGACGCAGTGGCGGCAGGCTGCGGGTTGGCGTGCAGCTGCTGCTGCGGACCGAGCTGCAGCTTGTTGGGCGTCCCCGGCTTCTGCGGGTTCAGGGCGCCCTGCTGGATCGCCGGATTGACCAGCGGACGCGGCCCGGGAGCAAGCAGCGGCGCGGTCTGCCTCGGGCTGCCGGGCCTCGCGGCCGGATTGACCAGAGGCGAGAAGCTCGCGTGCTGGACCCCGGGCCGGTTCGGCATGGCGGTTGGAATGCCGATCGGCCGCACCGGCCGGAAGGGCTGATGGTTCACCATGACCGGCACGACCGCTGGAACCGGCAGGATCATCGGGCCGGGCGCCGGCGCCGGCGGCGGCAGCACGACGAGCAGCGGATCGACCGGCGGCAGGAAGTAGAAGGCCGGCGGCGGCGGCGCCGCGAAGGCGAACGCCGGCTCGCCGAACATCATGACGGGCTGTTCGACGTAGATGCTCTCCTCCGGCGGCGGCGGCCGCAGGTCATAGGCGAAGGCCTCGTAGCTCGGCGGCGGCTCGAGCGACGCGGCGAGGTCGGTCAGGCGCCGCCTGGCGTCGCCGGCATGCGGTCCGTGCGGATAACGGCTGAGATACGACCAGTAGGCATTCGGAGCGTCGGCCAGATAGGTCCGGTGCCAGACCATGGCCTCCCGGCGGACCGCCAGCATCGCCCGCACCCGCGGCGCCAGCGCGTCGTCCGGGTAGGCGGCGAGGAATGCCTGATAGCCCTCGACCGTGTCCTGGCGCTCCGCCACCACGAAGGCATCCGGCGAGCCGAGCTCGGCCACCGGCTTCGCCATCATGGCGCGCGCCTGCGAGTCGCTGGTCTCCGGCGGGCCCTCCCGGAACATGAGCGGCACCGCGATCTTCGAGGCGTTCCATGGGACGAAGGCGCCGTTGGTCTTCTCGCCCACCCGCATGCGGGTGCGGGTGAACGCCTCGTCGAGCGGCAGACCGACCTGCCCGAGCATCTCGGCGAGCGCCTGGGCATAAGGTCCATAGGGTCCCGGGCTTTCGGGCGCGATGGTCCCGGGCGCGGCATTGAACGCGATCAGCGACCCATCGGCGGGGTCGACCAGCGCGAGCCCGCCGGCAATCGAGGGATCGTCGAGCGCGAACGGATTGGCCCGCGCCGCGTCGAGCACGATGATGCGCGCCTTCAGCGGCACGCTGGCCAGCGAGCTCGCAAGATCCGACAGGCGGATCGCCTGGGTGGCGATGTCGTCACTGCTGGCGATCTGCGCATCGACCGAGGCAAAGTAGTTCTCGCCATCGAATTGCAAACCATAGCCGGCGAGATAGACGAATGCGACTCCCTCGGGCCCGGCGGCCTGGGCCTTGGCGAGAAAATCATTCCAGGCATTGACCAGCGAGGCCTGATCGAGATCGCGTGCGCCCACCACGTCGAATCCGGTGGCCTGCAGCGTCTGGGCGAGGAGGCCGGCGTCATTGGCGGGGGTCGCCAGCGCGGCCGCCTGATAGGCCCCGTCGCCGACCACGAAGGCGATGCGCTTGCCGCCCGGCTGGGCATGCAGCGGGGCCGCCGCCATGGCCGCCACCGCCACCACGAGCCAAGCCAACCACAACATCTGCCTCATCGCATGCCTCCCGCGTTGAACGCAACGCGCCAGGACCTCGGTTGATCGGACGGTTGCATGCCGCCCGCCAAGTGTCCATGCCCGCAGGAACTTCGCACTAGTGCGGCGGATTTGAAGTTCCTATCAGATCTGCGACGCGCTCGTCATAGGAACTCCAAATCCTAAAAGCCGCACTAAAATCATAGACTTGCTAGTGCACCTTTGGATTCCGAAGTTCGCACCGGAGGATGTCGCCAAGTGATACGAACTTCGGAATCGGTGCACCTAGTGGGTCCGGCATTCCTGGTCGTCGAGGTAGACCCGGATCTTTTCGGCCGACTCGGCGAGCACCGCCCATGATCGAGCCATGACGAGCAACAGGGATCGGTGCTCGGGATCCCTGGTCTCCTGCGCCAGACGCATGCACTCGACGGCGTGACTGCGGAACATCTGGGGGCTACGCATGACTGTCCCCTGCTGACGACCAAAAGTGTCAGGGCCGATTGTGGCGAAAGCGCATCAATGATCGTTATCCCGATCAAGTTCCGACCGGCTGCCGCATCCGAAGGTCATGTGCATCTGGCGATGCAAATTTCGATTGGCCGGATCGCATGGCGAGGAACCCCCATGCGGGCAAAATCGTTGCGAAAATGTCACGAGGGGTCGTGAAATTCGTCGAGACTCCGAAACCCCTTGCTTATTGTGCGTCGCGGTATATCTTATTGCAGTGCGGCACGCGATTGCGTCGCGTTCCGCAGCCCTCCTTGGGCGTTTCCTCCCTAGACTTGGGCCGCTTGCAACCGCGAGCGGCCCTTTTTCTTTGCCCCGAGGACGCCGGGCCCGTCGGACGATCGTCCGGCCGGCGTTTGCAGGCCGGAGCACCTGTGCCGCACTGCTCAGCACGCGGCTCCCGCGGTCGTCGACGCAAGCGCGCCCAGGATTCGCAGCACACAGCCCAGCGTGCGCCGGCGTCCGCCCGATCGATCGGTCCGCCGCCGATGAGGTCTCATCAACACTTGACCTTGAGACAGCAGACAAGCAGCGAGCACCCTGCTGATTCGCCTTTCACGGGCATTTCCTCGAGATGCCGCGTTTGTTGACCCAGGCGGCATTTGATCTCTTGGTAAAAATATCTTGAAGCGTGCACTATGAACCTTATGATACCACCAAATGCCGATTTGCTATGTAAAGCAGCCGGTATTTCTCCCATATTCGCTGTTTTGCCGGTTATTTTTTGCTGATTGCGGGGAGTTTTTTGCTCATTTGCTGGTGCGCTGCTGACAAACTCGGCTCAGCAAATGGCCGTTTCGGCATGACGAACAGATTTTGGCCACAATTTGGATTACAACGCGCCACTCCACCAATTGGAGATCACAGCAATGGCTGCCAAGAGAAATGCGACCCGTCGCGAATGGACGAAACAGGACCTGCGCGACCTCAAGTCCCTGGCGCGAGAGCGCACTCCGGCCCGCAGCATCGGTCGCAAGCTGCGGCGCTCGGAAGGAGCGGTCCGGCAAAAGGCCTATGCGGTGGGAATTTCGCTCAGCCTGAGGGGGCGGACGAGCAAGAAGCGCGGCAAGTAGGCCGCCGCGAGACATAGGCCCGGCCCCTTGGCCGGGCCTGTTTCGCGAACCAGGCGTTCACGCCCGTCTTCGCCTACGACGGCGCGGCGAACCGCTTCACACGTCGCCTGGACATGGCTAAGCTGCGGCCGCGCATCGAAACCGACTGACATCATCATCGAGGGGGAACCGTAGCATGGCCGTAGACGGGACGTGGAACTTGACCATGGAAACGCCGATGGGCGAACGCACGAGCACGTTCGTGGCGAAAGCCGAGGGCGCCACCCTGACCGGCCAGCAATCCGCGGAAGGCAACGCGACCGCGATCTACGACGGAACCATCAGCGGTAACGACGTTGCCTGGAAGATCGACATTTCCCAGCCCATGCCGATGACGCTCGAATTCGCCGGGGCGGTCAACGGCGACAAGATGACGGGCAGCGTCAAGCTCGGGATGTTCGGCACGTCATCGTTCACCGCCTCGCGCGCCTGACGGCGACCGCTCTCACGGCCTTATTACCCGTCCGCCAATACTTGCGCGCTGCACCCTCCCCTTGGACCCCCTTGGACGGAGGAACACATTTGCGGACGAGCCCTTAGTGGGTCGCGTCCTCGGCGATCATGGCGGCCCCCTTCTCGCCGATCATGATGGCGGGGGCGTTGGTGTTGCCGCTGACCAGGGTGGGCATGATCGAGCAGTCGACCACCCGCAGCCCCGACACGCCATGCACCCGCAGCCGCTCATCGACGACGGCGAGCGGATCGCTGCCCATGCGGCAGGTCCCGACCGGATGGTACTCGGTCTCGGCGCTGGTGCGGATGAAGGTCTCGAGCTCCGCATCCGACTGCGCGGCCGGGCCCGGAAAGCGCTCGTGGCCGAGATATTTTCGGAACGGCGCCGCGGCCAGGATCTCGCGGCCCTTGCGCAAGCCCGCGATCAGGGTCGCGAGATCGTTGCGGGCGCCGAGATAGCCCGGATCGATGTGCGGCGGGTCGGACCAGTTGTGGCTGGCGAGCCTGATCTCGCCGCGGCTCTCCGGCCGCAGGCAACAGGCATGCAGGGTGACGCCGTTGCCGGCGACCTTTACCCGCGCATGATCGATCACATAGGCCGGAATGAAGTGGAACTGCACGTCGGGCTCGCCGGTCCCGGCGCACGTCGCGAAGGCACCGGCCTCGGCGACGTTGCTGGTGCCCGGACCTTTTCGCGTCAGCGCGTACTGCAGCAGGACCAGCACCGAGGCGAGCCCCTTGCTCTTGCTGTCGAGCGTGATCGGCGCCTTGCATTCGTTGATGACGTTGATGTTGAGATGATCCTGCAGGTTCTTGCCGACGCCGGGCAGATCGAGCGCCGGCTTCAGCCCGACATTGGTCAGATTGTCGGCGGGACCGATGCCCGACAGCATCAGCAGCTGCGGCGAGTTGATGGCGCCGCCCGCGAGCAGCACCTCGCGCGCCGCCCGGGCCTCGACGATGGCGCCGCGATGGGCGTAGGCGACGCCGACCGCGCGGGCCTTCTCCAGCAACACCCGGGTCGCGTGCGCGTGGGTCACCACGGTGAGATTCGGCCGCTCGAGCACGGGGCGCAGATAGGCGACCGCGGTGCTGCAGCGCGCCCCGTTGCGCTGGGTGACCTGGTAGAGACCGCAGCCGCGCTGGACCGCGCCGTTGAAATCCGCGTTGCGCGGAATTCCCGCCTGCTCGGCGGCCTCGACGAAGACCTCGCTCAACGGATTGGTATAGGGCCGGTCGGCGACATTGAGCGGCCCGCCGACGCCATGAAACTCGTTCTTGATGCGCTCGTTGTTCTCCGCCTTGCGGAAATACGGCAGCACGTCGTCGTAGCTCCAGCCGACGTTGCCGAGCTGGCGCCACTGGTCGTAGTCGCGCGGCTGGCCGCGGATGTAGACCATGGCGTTGATCGAGCTCGATCCGCCGAGCGTCTTTCCACGCGGCCAGTACATGCGCCGGCCCGACATGGCGGGCTGCGGCACCGTCTCGTACTGCCAGTTGACGTTCGGCCCGAGCCGGCCGATGCCGGCCGGCATGTGGATCATCGGCGAGGTGTCGCGGCCGCCGGCCTCGAGCAGCAGGACCTTGACGCCGGCATCGGCGCTCAGCCGGTTGGCCAGCACGCAGCCGGCCGAGCCGGCTCCGACGATGATGTAGTCGTACGTGGCGTCCGCCATGCGTCCCCCCATCACGGTGTCGCCCCGACGTCGGGCGTCAGCGCTCGCGCCGGATCACTGCTCAATGCGCGATCGAACAGCTCGGTGAACGCCGCGGTAAGCTGCCGCGCCGACCACGGCCCGGTATCGCGGAACCATTTCGGCACCCAGTTGAGCGCGCCCAGGATCGCGAATATCGCCAGCTTGGGATCGCACGGCACGACGCTGCCGTCGTCGATGCCCTCGCGCACCAGGTCGCGCAGCGCATGCTCGAAGCGATCGCGGTCACGCACCAGCCGGGCGCGTTCCCCGGGAAGAAGCGCGTTCTCCTCGATCAGCACCACGCAGCAGTCGAGGTCGCCGATCAGCTGCTCGAGATAGCCCGACAACGTCAACCGCAGCTTCTCCCGCCCGGTCGCGCCGACCCGCCGGGCGTTCTCCAGGCTGTCGAATGCGACCGCCATGGCCTTGTCGAAGCAGGCCTGGAGCAGCGCGTTCTTGTTGGGGAAATAGTGATACAGCGCCGCCTTGGTCACCCCGAGATTTCGCGCGATGTCGTCGAGCGAGGTGGCGTGGTAGCCCTGCCGATTGAAGGCGGCCGCGGCCTCCCGCAGCAGCGCCTCACGCTTGGCCTCGTGCACGGCGTCGCGGCTGAATGCGGTGTTCTTCCAGGTCGTCACGTCCGCGGCCCGCGATCCGGTCGGGAGCGGCCTCGCCCCTTGCGTGCCAGATAACCTATCCGTTACCTTGCCTATCCACAAGTCAGCATCCTGACCGGCCGGTCAAACGTCGGGGCTCGGCGCGCCGCGGAGGGGCACGGCGAAGTGCCTTTGCCTGGCCTGTCACTGGCTGACCGCTGGGCGCGCATGACCGGGCTGTCGTGCCCTCGTCCGCATCGCCCGAGGATCTCGCCGATGGGTCTGTTTCTCGAGGATTTCGCAATCGACCAGCCGATGACGACGCGCGGCCGGACGGTGGGCGAAGGCGACATCACGCTGTTTGCCGGCCTGGTCGGCGACTTCAATCCGCTGCATGTGGACGAGGTGTATTGCGCCTCGACCCCGTTCGCCGGCCGCATCGCCCACGGCCCGCTCACCATGTCGATGGCGATCGGCCTGATGTCGCAACTCAACCTGATCGACGGCACCGCCATGGCGTTGCTCAATCTCACCTGGGATTTTTCCGCCCCCGTCCGTATCGGCGACACCATCCATGCGCGGGTGACGCCGACCGCCAGCAAGCCGACCAGCAAGCCGGGCCGCGGCATCGTCACCATGCGTTTCGAGGTGATCAATCAGCGCCAGGAGACCGTGCAGACCGGGACCATGACGCTGCTGGTGAAAGCCCGGGGGTTTTAGCCCGCAGGGTGGGCAAAGCGTAAGCGTGCCCACCGTCACCCGCTCGAGCCGGGCAACATCTCACGCCGCTGAGCATCCGCGTGGGCACGGCGCAAGAGCGCCTTTGCCCACCCTACGACTCATTGGCCCTTGGCAAAGCGCAGCGTGCCCACCGTCACTCGCTCGAGCCGAGCAGCAGCCGGATGTGACGCATAGTCAATCTGGATCCCGGTGAACCTCATGTTCGAGCAAATTCGCCGATGGAGTGCCGCGGTACCACGGCGCAGCCATGAATTGCCATGAAAACATCATCGTATGTTTATAACTCCTTCGCAATGCGTCGCTACCCACGCGGTGGGAAGAGCGCACGGAGGTACCTCATGGGAACCGTCATGATCAGATGTCCTGCCACC
>JBEKZK010000870.1:0-2780 GCA_049509935.1 Xanthobacteraceae bacterium
GACCTGATCGGGAGCGCGCGAGCGTTCGTGTGGCTCACGTAGGATGGGTTGAGCGCAGCGAAACCCATCGGCGGCGGATGATGGGTTTCGCAAATGCTCAACCCATCCTACGAGCCGGCCTGCAGTGGGCATGACGACGAGTGGATTCGACAACGAACAAACTTCCTCGGGAGGCCCCATGGGCAGCGTCAACGGCTCCATCGATCTCCGGCGTGACGGCGAAGTCGCGATCATCACCATCGACAATCCGCCGGTCAATGCGCTCAAGCACGAGGTACGCGCCGGCCTGATCGAGGCCCTGCGGCAGATCGGCGATCCTGCCATTCGTGCGGTGGTGATCGCCTGCGCGGGCCGCACCTTCAGCGCCGGCGCCGACATCAGCGAGTTCGGCAAGCCGCTCAAGAGCCCGGGGCTGCAGGAAGTGATCGCGGCGCTCGAGGCGGTGCCGAAGCCGGTGGTCGCCGCGCTGCACGGCACCGCGCTGGGCGGCGGCCTCGAGCTCGCGCTCGGCTGCCACTACCGGGTCGCCGCGCCGGGCACCCGGGTCGGCCTGCCGGAGATCAAGCTCGGCATCCTGCCGGGCGCCGGCGGCACCCAGCGGCTGCCGCGGCTGATGGGGCCCGAAAAAGCGCTCGCCGCGATCCTCAGCGGCGACCCGATCCCGACCGCCCAGGCGCACGCCGACGGCATCATCGACGAGATCGTCACCGGCGATCTCACGGCGGGCGCCATCGCGTTCGCCCGCAGGGTCGTGAGCGAGCACCGGCCGCTGACGCTGGTGCGCGATCGCGAGGACAAGCTCGCGGCCGCGCGCGCCAACCCTCAAGGCTACGGCGATGCCGCCGCCAAGCTGACGTCGCGGTCGGGTGGCCGGCGCGCGCCGGCAGCGGTGATCGAATCGGTGCGCAACGCCTTCACGCTGCCGTTCGACGACGGGCTCGCCCGCGAGCAGGCGCTGTTTCGCGAGCTCGTGGTGACCGATGAATCGCGCGCCCAGCGCCACATCTTTTTCGCCGAGCGCGAGGCCGCGCGGGTGCCCGACATGCCGCAGGGCGTCAAGCCGCACCCGTTCGAGCGCGCCGTGGTGATAGGCGCCGGCACGATGGGCGGCGGCATTGCCATGAGCTTCGCCAATGTCGGCATCCCGGTCATCGTGGTGGAGACCGCCAAGGATCTTCTGACCAAGGGCCTCGACCGCGTCGCCGACACCTATCGCACCACCATCAAGCGCGGCCGCCTCACCCAGGACGAGATGGACAAGCGCATGGCGCTGATCTCCGGCAGCGTCGAGCTCGAGGCGGCCGGCAATGTCGACGTCGTCATCGAGGCGGTGTTCGAGGAGATGGGCCTGAAGAAGGACATCTTCGGCAAGCTCGACAAAATCGCGCGGCCCGGCAGCCTGCTGGCGACCAACACCTCGACCCTCGACATCAACGAGATCGCCCGCGCCACCAAGCGGCCGCAGGACGTGCTCGGCACCCACTTCTTCAGCCCCGCCAACGTCATGCGGCTGTTGGAGATCGTGCGCGGCAAGGAGACGTCGTTCGCGGCGCTGGCCACCGCGATCGCGCTCGGCCGCAAGCTCGCCAAGGTGCCGGCGGTGGTCGGGGTATGCGACGGCTTCGTCGGCAACCGCATGCTGGCCAAGCGCGGCACCGAGGCCGAGCGGCTGCTGCTCGAAGGCGCGCTGCCGCAGGAAGTGGACGGCGCGGTGACCGAGTTCGGCTTCCCGATGGGGCCGTTCGCCATGGGCGACCTCGCCGGCCTCGACGTCGGCTGGCGCATCCGCAAGGCACGCGGCGTCAAGGCCGAGATCACCGATCCGCTATGCGAGGCCGGCCGCTTCGGGCAGAAGACCGGAAAGGGATATTACATCTATCAGGCCGGCGCGCGCACGCCGACGCCCGACCCGGAAGTCGAGCAGATCATCGTGGCGGCTTCCAAGCGGCTCGGCATCGAGCGCCACAAGATTTCGCGCGAGGAGATCGTCGAGCGCATGGTCTACCCGATGATCAACGAGGGCGCGCGCATCCTCGCCGAGGGCATCGCGTACCGGCCGAGCGATATCGACGTGATCTGGATCTACGGCTACGGCTGGCCGGTGTGGCGCGGCGGCCCGATGTTCTATGCCGACCTCGTCGGCCTGCCGCACATCCGCGACCGGCTGGCGCTCTATGCCAAGCGCTCCGGCGACAAGAGCCTCGAGCCGGCTCCGCTGCTGGCGAAGCTCGCCGCCGAGGGCAAGGGGTTCGCATCCGTGGCCGCAACCGGCGCCGCGGCGTGAACGGCGGTGCCATGACCGACCTCGACGCATTCCGCAAAGAGACCCGCGCCTGGCTCGAGGCCAACTGCCCGGCCGAGATGCGGCGGCCGGGAAGCGGCGAAAGCGACATCTGCTGGGGCGGTCGGCGCTGGACGTTCCAGTCCGAGGCGCAGCGGGTCTGGCTCGAGCGCATGGTGGAGAAGCGCTGGACCGTGCCGGAGTGGCCGGCCGCGTACGGCGGCGGCGGGCTTACGCGCGAGGAGGCGAAAGTCCTCCGCCACGAGATGGCGGCGCTGAAGTGCCGGCCGCCGCTGCAGAGCTTTGGGATCTGGATGCTCGGGCCGGCGCTGCTGCGCTACGGCTCGGAGGAGCAGAAGCGCCGCTATCTGCCGGAGATCGCCCGCGGCGAGATCCGCTGGTGCCAAGGCTATTCTGAGCCCGATGCCGGCTCCGACCTCGCAGCACTGCAGACCCGGGCCGAGGACCGCGGCGACCATTTCCTGGTCAACGGGCAGAA
>JBEKZK010000871.1:0-2774 GCA_049509935.1 Xanthobacteraceae bacterium
TCGATGGGATGCCGGTCATCTGGCTGCTGCGGGTCCTCGGATATCCCCTGACCATCGCGGACCGCACGACATGGGTCGATTGGTTCGACGACTTCCTGCAACAACTGAACTCCAGGCGACTGTCGATGTTTATCCTGGGTCATACCGCCGAAACTCTATCCCGTGGGATTCGCCTGATCGAGCAGAGATGGCCGGACATTCGCATATCCGGACACCATGGCTACTTCGATATCGCGGAGACCTCGGAGCAAAACCTGGCCATCATCGATACGATCAACGCTTTCAATCCGGACGTTTTGCTGATCGGAATGGGAATGCCGCGTCAGGAGATTTGGGCTCATCGGTATTCGGCACGGCTCGGGGTTCCCGTCATCGCACTCGGTGGAGCGGCGCTGGACTATTTTGCCGCGATCATTCCGACACCCCCGCGGTGGATCGGGCGGCTGGGGTTCGAATGGCTATACCGGCTCGGATGCGATCCGCGCCGAATGGCTCCGCGCTATCTGTTGGAGCCGATGGGCCTGATATACCTCATCTGTAGAAGGCTCATTGCGAGGCGACCGGGAGTCTGAGCCGGCATGAGCGCAATCCTGTACCGCTCGCGAATCGGGCTCGGCGGCCAGGTGAGCGAGCCGCCCGGCCGGCCGGCGCGACTGGCCGCGTGCGCGGGCGCCTGCCTGCTCGGCTGCGCGCTCATATCACCATCGTTCGCGCAGGAGGGTCCGGCATTCGAAGTGGCGCGCAAACTCGGTGGCGGCGTCAACATCCTCGGGTACGACGGCGTCTGGGAGGGTGGCGTCGATGCTCCCTTCAGGCAGAGATACTTCAAGCTGATACACGATGTCGGATTTGATCATGTCCGCATCAACCTCCATGCGTTCAAATATATGAACTCGTACAACGAGATCGATGAAAGGGTCTTGGGTCGCCTCGACCAGGTTCTGCAGCACGTGGTCGACAGCGGGCTCGTTCCCGTCGTCGATGAGCACGACTTCATTATCTGTCAGCGCGATCCGGACGATTGCGGCATCAAGGTGCTGGCATTCTGGCGTCAGCTCGCGGCGCGCTATGCCGGGAGATTTCCGACCGCGGTGTTCGACCTGCTGAACGAGCCCGGCGGCCGCATGACCCAGGCCTGGTGGAATGCGTTCATTCCGACCGTCCTGCGAGCCGTCAGGGACCACGACCCGCACAGGACGGTCGTCATCGCCGCCCTCAATACCGACGATCCGCTGCAGCTGCGCGCGCTGCGGCTGCCGGATCGTGACCGCAACATCATCGTCACGATTCATTACTATAGGCCGATGGAATTCACCCTCCAGGGCGCGGTGTGGTCGGCGAAATTCGCCGGCCTCCATGACATCGACTGGGGAAGCCAAGCCGACCAGGAGCAGCTGCTGAGCGATTTCGAGATGACCGACGCCTGGGCGAAGGCAAATAGCCGTCCTGTCTACCTCGGCGAGTTCGGCGTCTATGAGGGAGCCAATATGGCGGCGCGCAGTCGCTACACCGCGTTCGTCGCGCGCAACGCCGCACGCCTCGGCTGGGCCTGGGCGTACTGGCAGTTCGACCACGATTTTGCGCTGTTCGACAGCGCCAGGGAGCAGTGGGTATGTCCGATCCTCGACGCGCTGATCCCCCACGGGTGCGAGCGGCGCGTGAGGCGGTGAGCCGGCACTGCGCTCCTTGGAGAATGACGGTAAAAGTGTCGGTTCGCGCGTCGGAACTTGGCACACTTCTGGCGGGCCTGCGGTGATCGCGTGCCGGGCATCCCCGGCTGTCCCATATCGGGCGACAGGACGGACGAGCATGTTTCACCGACCGCGCCCTTCTGGACTCCGGTGGGATTTGCCGGCTGGTCCATCGCGGCAGAACAGGATGGCCACCGTCGGCGTGGTCCCGGCGGGATTGGATGCGCTCGTGATGGAGAAGATCAAGGCGATCGTTCTTCGCTTGCCCGGAAGCCGCACCGCGAAGGGCGCGGTCGTCGCCATCGTCATCAAGGTCGCGAGCTCGCTTGCCAACATCCTGATGCTGACGGTGGCCGCCCGGCAATTGGGGCCGAGCGAATTCGGCAGTTTCGCCATCTGGTTCAACATCATCTCGTTCCTCGCCGTGATCGCGATGTGCGGCCAGGAGACATTGATCGTGCGCACTTGGAGCGAATATTCCCATACACGCCGCTACGATCTGGCGCGCGGAGCGCTATCTTTCGGTACCATGGTATGCACCTGCGCTTCGGTCGTGGCGGCGTGCGCGCTCGCCGCGGCAAGCACGATCATCAAGGTGGATGCCTCGCCCGGACTGGTCCCGGCGGCCTGCCTGTTCCTGGTGGTGCAGACGGTCATCTGGTTCACCTCCAATGCCGCGCGCACCATCGTGGGCTTCCTGTTCGGCGAGGGGCTGCGCGAGACCTGGCGCATCGTGGTGGCGGTCGGGGCCTTGACGATATCCGGGCTCGGCGTGCGACTGACGCCACGGGACTTCTTCCTGCTTTGCGCCGGAGCCGTGAGCGTGATCATCGCCGTGCAGGTCGCCACCATCGTGCGGAACCTGCCCGGGGCGGTCAGGCAGGCAACGCCGGCGCGCGACGTCCCGGCCTGGGTCCGCCGCTCGCTGCCGATGTGGTCGGCATCTTTCCTCGACGCATCGAGCCAGTATCTCGAGGTTATCCTGATCGGTGCGCTGCTGAGCCCGATCGCGGCCGGCGGCTACTTCGTTGCAGCGCGGCTCGCCAATGCGTTCGCGATGCTGGGCGGCGGAATGGCCAACTA
>JBEKZK010000872.1:0-2771 GCA_049509935.1 Xanthobacteraceae bacterium
GAATGCCCGATAAGATCGGCGGCGTTCACCGTCGCCGCCTGGATGGCCTGCATCGGCGTCATGCCATACTTGACCATGAAGGCGAACTGGCGCGCGTTGATACCGTGCGGACAAACGCCGGCATCGGTACCGAACGTCATCTTCACGCCGGCGCGCACTGCTTTGGTGAAGTTGCGCCGCTGGATCTCGCCGAGTTCCTGGTCGTGCTTGAGGAAGTCCGCCGGCATATCCTTCGCCGACTGGATGCACTCATCGTCGTAGATATCCATGTCGAGGTACGTGCCGTGCCGTTTGGCGAGCGCGATGCCCTCATCGTCGATGAGCGTCGCGTGCTCGACCGAGGCGACGCCCGCGCGGATCGCGTTCTTGATGCCCTCGGCCGCATGGGCGTGGGCTGCAACGCGCAGGCCGAAATTGTTCGCCTCATCCACGGCCGCGTGCAGCTCTTCCGGGGTGAATTCGATGGATTTAGGATTGCTCCCATGGGTTAGCACCGCGCCGGTCGACAGCACCTTGATGTGATCCGCGCCCCGGTGCGCAAGTTCCCGAATCTTTTGACGCACCTCCCAGGGGCTGTTGGCGACGCCGAACTGCATGTCCCACGGCAACTGTACATCGGGCGACAATCCGGTCATCGCGCCGGCGCCCTCGCTGATCGTGATGTAGGCGCCGGCCACGTACATCCGCGGCCCGATGATGATGCCCTTGGCAATGGCGTCGCGCATGGCGACGTCGTTGAAGGCCCGATACACCCCGACGTCGCGTACCGTGGTGAACCCGGCCAGCAGCGTGACGCGCGCATTAGGAATGGCCTCATACGCGGTCTCGGCGGCGGTTTTGCGCAGCAGATCCAGCGGTTCCGCATTGGCAAGGTCGGCCAAATGGGTGTGGCAATCGACGAGCCCGGGCAATACGGTCATGTCCGACAGATCGATGACTTCGGCTCCCTCGGGGACCGCCAGCCCCTCGCCGACCGCCTCGATCCTCGAGCCCCGGACGAGGATGATCTGATGCCTCAGCGCGCGGCCGGCGGTTACATCGATGAGCGTACCGGCACGCAAGGCGATCACCGGCGCGGCGACGCCCGGCGTGGCGGCGCCCGACAAAGCGGCGCCCGCCGCACTGGCGGACCAGGCCGCGGCGAGGAGCGCGGTCAAAGCGAGAATTGTCTTGGTCACATACGCCCGCTTTCCAAGAGCAGCTTCCTCAACGCCCGCGGCCTCGGCCGCTCCGAATCGCTCCCGCGCCGCGTCCCGCTATGAGGACGCCGCAGCCTTCGCCTTGTTGACCGCCTCGATCACCTCGTCCGCCACCAGTCTCGGCACCGGATCATAGTGCGAGAACTCCATGGTGTAGGACGCGCGGCCGCTGGTCATGCTGCGTAGATGGCCGATGTAGCCAAACATCTCCGACAGCGGAACGGTCGCGACCACGGCGATGTTAGTGCCGCGCTCGAGCTGATCGAGGATCGAGCCGCGGCGCCGGTTGAGGTCGCCGATCACATCGCCGAGATAGTCGCCGGGGGTTACCGTCTCGACCTTCATCACCGGCTCGAGCAGGATGGGGCCCGCCTTGCGCACCGCCTCGCGGAAGGCCGCCTTGGCCGCGATTTCGAAGGTCAGCGCGTTCGAGTCCACGTCGTGATAGCTGCCGTCGGTCAACGTGGCCGAAAAATCCACGGTCGGATAGTGAGCGAGCACGCCGTCTTCTTTCTGTATCTTGAGGCCCTTCTCGACCGCGGGGACGTATTCCTTGGGGACCGAGCCGCCGACGGTCTCGTCGATGAACTCGAAGCCCGCGCCGCGGTCGAGGGGGGCAAAATCGATCCACACCTCGGCGAACTGACCTGCGCCGCCGGTCTGCTTCTTGTGAACGTACTGTTCGCTCACCCTCTTGGTGATCGTCTCGCGGTAAGCCACCTGCGGTTCGCCCATGGTGCCTTCGACGCCGAACTCCGTGCGCATGCGGTCCAGGGTGACTTCGAGGTGCAACTCGCCCATGCCGCGCAGAATGGTCTGACCGGTCTCACGGTCGGTCTCGAGGTGCAGCGAGGGATCGGCGCGCACCATCTTGCCGAGCGCGACGCCGAATTTCTCCTGCTCTTGCTTGGTCTTTGCCTTGACCGACACGCTGATGACAGGATCGGGAAATCGCATGCGCTCGAGCACTACCGGGCTGTTGGCATCGCAGAGCGTGTCGCCGGTCTCGGTCTCTGACAAGGACACGAGCGCGATGATGTCGCCGGCGCGAGCTTCTTCCACCGGAATCGCTTCCTTGGCGAACATTTCCACCATGCGGCCGATCTTCTCGCGCTTGCCGCGCGTCGAATTCTGGATCGAGGCGCCCTTGGTGAGAATGCCGGAATACACGCGCACGAAAGTCAGCGCGCCGTAGGCGTCGTTGATCACCTTGAACGCCAGCGCGGCGAACGGCTCATCGTCCGAGCAGCGGCGCTCGCCGATGGGCTCGCCGTCGGCATTCACCGTGCGGATGGATTGAACATCGGTCGGCGCAGGGAGGTAGTCGACGACGGCGTCGAGCACTTGCTGCACGCCTTTGTTCTTGTAGGACGAGCCGCAGAGCACCGGGGTGAACGCCGAATGGATCGTGCCCTTGCGCAAGCAAGCGCGCAGCACGTCGGCGGACGGCACGGTGTTGTGGGTCAGGTACTCTTCCATCGCATGGTCGTCCTGCTCGAGGCAGGTATCGATCAACTCGGTGCGGAACTTGGGGACGTCGGCGAGCAAGGCGCGGTCGCTTGGCACCGTGAT
>JBEKZK010000873.1:0-2766 GCA_049509935.1 Xanthobacteraceae bacterium
GATGCCCTCAGTTCGCCGCATCAGGGGCGCCCGCATAGGTGACCCGGTAGATCGCGCCGTTGAAGTCGTCGGCGATCAGCATCGAGCCGTCCTTGAGGAACAGGACGTCGTTCGCCCGGCCCACGTAGTTGTTGTTCTGGATGAAGCCGGTGATGAACGGCTCCACCGACTTCACGGTCCCGTCGTCGTTGAGCTTCACCACCGCGATGTCGCCGCCGAATTTCTTGGTGCGGTTCCACGAGCCGTGACGGGCGACGAAGATCGCGTTCCTGTACTCGGCCGGGAACATGCCGCCGGAATGGAACCGCATCCCGAGCGCCGCCGCATGCGGGCCCATGAGGGCAACCGGCGGGGTGAACTCGCTGCAGGAATGGCCCCACCCGAACTCGGCGTCCGGAATGTTGCCCTGGTAGCAGAACGGCGATCCGAAATGCTGGCCGACCTCGGTGATCCGGTTGAGCTCGTCCTCGGGAACGTCCTCGGAGAGCCAGTCGCGGCCGTTGTCGGTGAAGTAGAGCTGCTTGCTCACCGGATGCCAGTCGAAGCCGACCGTGTTGCGGACGCCCCGCGCAACGACCTCGACGCCGGTGCCGTCGAGGTTCATGCGGCGGATCTGGCCATGGGTCTCCGGCGGCAGGCAGTTGTTGCACGGCTGGCCGATCGGAACGTAGAGCTTGTCGTCGGGGCCGATGGCGATGAACTTCCAGCCGTGGGCCTCGTCCTTCGGCAGGTCGTCGTAGACCAGGGTCGGCGCCGGCGGATTGTCGAGATGGTCCTCGATGTTCTCGATCTTCGAGATGCGCGACAGCTCCGCGATGTAGAGCGTGCCGTCGTGCACCGCGACGCCGTTCGGCCGATGCAGGCCCGAGGCGATCACCTTGACGGTGCGCTTGCCGTCCCTGGTGACGATGGCGTGGACCTTGTCGAGCACCCGGCTGCCGACGAACACCGTGCCGCGGTCGCCTTCGCGCATCTCGCGCGCATTGGCGACATTGGCGGCGAAGACCTCGATCTTGAAGCCTTTCGGCGCGACCAGCTTGTCGAGCGGCAGCTTGTCGGCGGCGGTCGGGATCGGCAGCGGCGCAACCGGGGATAGCTTCCTGGCCTCCTCGTTGTCGGGCCGGCCGATCATCGGCGATCCCGGCGGCGGTGCAGCCTGCTGCGCCATGACGGCGCCGGGGCCGATCATCAGCGTCGCGATGGTGGCGGCAGCGTGCAGGCCACGGCGGATCGCCGAAACAAGGGTCATCCTTGCAATCCTTGCCTTCTTGCCTTTCCGGCTCGAAGTCGTGTACCGCAAGGCTCCGGCAAACGCCGGCCGAGCATCGTCGATCGGCGGCATTTTCCGATATTTCGCCGCGGCTGCCAATCACTTGTTTGACCCTGGATGGGGCAGTCCTTAGACTCGGGTGCCACAGCGCCGGCATGCGAGGACATGCCGCGCCCGTGCATGGAGCCGGCTCATGTCCGATGCCTTTATCTGCGATGGGGTGAGGACCGCGATCGGGCGCTTCGGCGGCGCGCTCGCCAAGGTGCGCACCGATGATCTCGCGGCAGTTCCGATCCGGAAGCTGGTCGCGCGCAACCCCAAGGTGGACTGGTCGCGGCTCGACGAGGTCTACTTCGGCTGCGCCAACCAGGCCGGCGAGGACAACCGCAACGTCGCCCGCATGGCGCTGCTGCTCGCCGGCCTGCCGGACACGATCGGCGGCGTCACCGTCAATCGCCTGTGCGCCTCCGGCCTCGAGGCGGTGGGCGCCGCCGCCCGGGCGATCAGGGCCGGCGACATCGAGATCGCCATTGCGGGAGGGGTCGAATCGATGACGCGGGCCCCGTTCGTGATGGGCAAGGCGTCCGAGGCGTTCCAGCGCTCGGCCGAGATGTTCGACACCACGATCGGCTGGCGCTTCATCAACCCGCTGATGAAGGCGCAGTACGGCGTCGATGCGATGCCGGAGACCGGCGAGAACGTGGCCGAGGAGTTTCAGGTCACCCGCGGCGACCAGGATGCCTTCGCGTGGCGCTCGCAGCAGCGCGCCGGAAAGGCCATCGCGGCCGGCTACTTCGCCGAGGAGATCGTGCCCGTCGAGATCCCCGGCGGCAAGGCCGGTCCGACCGTCGTCGACAAGGACGAACATCCGCGTCCGGACACCACGCTCGAGGGCCTCGGCAAGCTCAAGACGCCGTTCCGCGCTCCCGGCACGGTCACGGCCGGCAACGCCTCCGGCGTCAACGACGGCGCCGCCGCGATGATCGTGGCCTCGGCCGCCGCGGTTGCGCGCTATGGGCTCACGCCACGCGCGCGCGTCCTGGGGCTCGCCTCCGCCGGCGTTCCGCCGCGGATCATGGGCATCGGGCCGGTGCCGTCGACCCGCAAGCTGATGGAGCGGCTCGGGCTGAAGATCGGCGACTTCGACGTGATCGAGCTCAACGAGGCCTTTGCCGCCCAGGCGCTGGCCTGCCTGCGCCAGCTCGGTCTCGCCGACGATGCCGAGCACGTCAATGCCAACGGCGGCGCCATTGCGCTGGGCCATCCGCTCGGCATGTCGGGCGCGCGGCTCGCCATGACGGCGGCCCATCAGCTCACCCGGAGCGGCGGCCGGCGCGCGCTCGCCACCATGTGCGTCGGCGTCGGGCAGGGCGCCTCGCTGGCGCTCGAGCGGGTCGCCTGATCACTTCGTCCGGTCACAACATCCGGTCACACGTCGGGAACGTCGCCATGAGCCTTGTGTACCCGCGGGAGAGCTTTTCCGTCCATCCGCCGCT
>JBEKZK010000874.1:0-2765 GCA_049509935.1 Xanthobacteraceae bacterium
AGGCGGGCACGTCATCTACAGTATGTCGTCGGCGCCCAAGGCCTTGGCTGATCCGGCGCCACGACGTGACGGCGCTTCCCAAGCATGCACGGTTTGCCGACTACCGCGTCGTCTACTTCGCCACCCACGGACTGGTCGGCGACGTGAAAAGGCTCGGCGAGCCGTCGCTGGCGCTCAGCCTGCCGCGCGAGCCGACCGATGATGATGACGGGCTGCTCACCGCGAGTGAGATCGCGCAGCTCAGGCTCAATGCCGACTGGGTGGTGCTGTCCGCCGGCAACACGATCGCCGGCGAGCGGCCGGGCGCCGAAGCATTTTCAGGGCTCGCCCGCGCCTTCTTCTACGCGGGAGCCCGCGCCCTTCTGGTCACCCACTGGGCGGTGGAGACCAACGCGGCCACGCGGCTCACCACGGCGACCTTCGCGATTCTGCGCGACGAGCCGCAGCTCGGGCGGGCCGCGGCTCTGCGCCGCGCCATGCCGGCCTTCATGGCCGACCGCTCGGCGCCGACCAACGCTTACCCGGCGTTCTGGGGGCCGTTCGAGATCGTCGGTGAAGGCGGGGCGCAACGCTAGACGCCGAACCGGGACACCGGTTGACAGCAGCCCGCCCAAGGTCGACCTTTGCTATCCTGATATTGGCGTACGGAGAGAAACATGCACCATCGTCGGCTCTCAGGTCGGTATCGTGCCGCCTGGTGTATGGCGTGTCTCATGGTCATCACCTCAAATCTGGCGCTTGCCGAGTCGATCAACAGAGAAATGGAAGCACCGAGAGGGGAGCCGAGCCGCCACAGGTTGGTAGCTCAGGACTGCACCGCCGCTCAGGTCAGATGTCAAGCCGAATACAACTACTGCCTAAGCATCAATAAAGGCCAAGGCGAGTGCGAGCGGGCAAAAGGACTTTGCCTCGCGACAGCCGGCTGCGGTAATCTCACGCCTCCGGTTACGCCTCCGCCCGGAAAATAATCGGCACGATATTTGGCCGCAAGTGCTGATGAGGGTCCGTATAGGTCCGTACCGAAGGCGGGATCGGGCTTCGGGGTCAGCCGATAACGGCAGCGATTTAGTCCGCGACAGCCCCGTCGCCGGCTCGCCCCGATGCACGCCGCCTCAGGCGTGCCCCTCGACCGTCGACCACACCTTCTTCTTGGTGAAGTACATGAGCCCGGTGAACACGACCAGGAACACCATCACCTGGAAGCCGATGCGCTTGCGCGCCTCCAGGTGCGGCTCGGCCGCCCACATCAGGAAGGCGACAATGTCCTTGGCGTATTGATCGGCCGTCTGCGCCGCCCCGTCGGTATAGCTCACCTGGCCGTCGTTGAGCATCTTCGGCATGCCGATCCCATGGCCGGGGAAATACTTGTTGTAATAGAGGCCCGGCAGCAGCGTGAAGCCGCTCGGCGGCGTCTCCTCGTAGCCGGTCAGCAGCGCCACCAGGTAGTCGACGCCCTCCTCCTGATATTGGGTGAAGATGTCGAGCAGGAACAACGGAAATCCGCGCTCGTAGCCGCGCGCCTTGGCGATCACCGAGAGATCGGGCGGCAGCACCCCGTTGTTGGCGACGCGCGCGGCCGCGTCATTGGCGAACGGCGAGGGAAAGTGATCCGCCAGCCGCGCCGGCCGCTGGAACATCTCGCCCTGGTCGTTGGGCCCGTCGGTGACCTGGTAGTCGGCGGCGAACGCGGTGGCCTGCGCCGGCGTCAAGCCGGGGCCGCCGGGCTCCGCCAGGCTGCCGAACGATACCAGCTTCATGCCGTGACAGGCCTTGCAGACCTCGTTGTAGACCTTGAGTCCGCGCTGCAGCTGCCCGACATCGTAGACGCCGAACGGCCCGGAGAACGACCATTTGACCCGCGGCGGCTGCTCGGTCTCGGCGGCTTTCGCCGATACGGCGCCGGTCGCAATCACCAAGGCGGCGACCGCGAGCAACCCTGCATGTCGTGTCATGGTCCTGATCCCCCGGCTCAGCCGCGCCCTTCGGGCGCCGCAGCCCCGGCGCTCATCGGTGCGCCGGCCAGATCCGCATCGGTGATCGAGGACGGCAGCGGCCTCGGCGTCTCGATCAGCCCGAGCAGCGGCAGAATGACGATGAAGTGGATGAAGTACCAGGCGGTGAGGATCCGCGAGGCGATGACGTAGCCGCCTTCGGCGGGCTTGGAGCCGAGCCAGCCGAGCCCGATGCAGACGACGACGAAGATCCAGAAGAACTGGCGGTACAGCGGGCGATAGCTCGCCGACCGCACCCGCGAGGTGTCGAGCCAGGGGACGAAGACCAGGATGGCGATCGCGCTCACCAGCATGACGACCCCGCCAAGCTTGGAGGGTATGGCGCGCAGGATCGCGTAGAACGGCAGATAGTACCATTCCGGGACGATGTGGGTCGGCGTGACCGCCGGATTGGCCTGGATGTAGTTGTCGGGATGTCCGAGGTAGTTCGGCAGATAGAACACGAACCACATGTAGACGATGAAGAAGCAGGAGACGACGAACAGATCCTTGATCGTCGCGAACGGGGTGAACGGCACCGTTTCGCGGCTCGATTTGGGCTCGACCCCGGTCGGGTTGTTCTGACCGACCACGTGCAGCGCCCAGACGTGCAGCGCGACCAGGCCGACGAGCACGAAGGGCAGCAGGTAGTGCAGCGAGTAGAACCGGTTGAGCGTCGGATTGCCCACCGAGTAGCCGCCCCACAGCCACTTGACGATCGACTCGCCGACCACCGGGATCGCCGAGAACAGGTTGGTGATGACGGTCGCGGCC
>JBEKZK010000875.1:0-2764 GCA_049509935.1 Xanthobacteraceae bacterium
ATGGGGAATCAACGTGTATTCGAGCTCGAGGACATCGGCGCCGAGCCGGGCGATGCGCCCGTCGGCGTCGGCGCTCCAGGCGGGCTCGGCTGCCGCCAGATCGACGGCGACGGCCTGGGCCTGAATCAACGCGGCGAGCTCGGTCCGCTCTGATGCGGCATCCGGCGTCATGCCGCGCCAGCGCTCGATCGATGCCTTGAGCTCGAGCAGCCCGCGATAGAGCCCGGCATGGGCGACCGGAGGCGTCAGATAGCTGATCAGCGTCGCGGCGGCGCGCCGCTTGGCGATCGTCCCCTCGGACGGATTGTTCGACGCGTAGAGGTACAGATTCGGCAGATCGCCGATCATCCGGTCGGGCCAGCATGCCGCCGAGAGGCCGGTCTGCTTGCCGGGCATGAACTCGAGCGCGCCGTGGGTGCCGAAATGGAGCACCGCGCCGGCCCCGAAATCCTCACGGATCCACCGATAGAAGGCCGAGAACGCGTGGGTCGGCGCAAAGCCCTTCTCGAACAGCAGGCGCATCGGATCGCCCTCGTAGCCGAACGCGGGCTGGATGCCGACGAACACGTTGCCGAACCGGGCGCCGAGGACGAAGATCGAGCCGCCGTCGCTCTGCTGACGTCCGGGAGCCGGCCCCCATTGCGCCTCGATCTCGCGCAGCCAGCGCTCGCGGCGCACATGATCGTCGGCCGCGATGCGTGCATGCACGTTGGCGTGCGCGCCGTGGCGCGCTGCATTGCCGGCGACGATCCGCTCGCGCAGCGCGTCGACGGTCGACGGCACCTCGACCGTGTAGCCGTCGGACTCGAGCGCGCGCAGCACCCGATGCAGCGACTCGAAGACCGAGAGGAACGCCGCGGTGCCGGTGTTTCCGGCGTTCGGCGGGAAGTTGAACAGCACGACCGCGATCTTGCGCTCGGCGCGCGCGGTCCGCCGCAACGCCACGAGCCGGTCGACGCGGGCGGCGAGCACTCCGGCGCGCTCGGCGTGGACGCGCATGTCGTGGGCGTCGCCCGATGCGTCCGATCGTCCGCCGAACACCATGGGCCCGGTGGATCCGTCGAGCTCGGGGATCGCCACCATGATGGTCGACTCCACCGGCAGCAGCCCGCGGTCGGAGGCGTCCCACTGCTCGATGGTCTGGAACTCGAGCGGGTGCGCCGCCAGATACGGCACGTCGAGCCTGGCCAGCATCTCCTCCGCCGACCTGGCATCGTTGTAGGCGGGACCGCCGACCAGCGAGAAGCCGGTGAGCGAGACCACCGCATCGATCGCCGGCCGGCCGTCGCGGATGAAGAAGCGCTCCACCGCGGGACGCGCGTCGAGCCCGCTGGCGAACGCCGGAATGACCCGCAGACCGCGCGCCTCCAGCGCGGCGATCACGCCGTCGTAGTGACCGGAGTTCCCGGCGAGCAGATACGAGCGCATCACCAGCAGGCCGACGGTGCCGCGAACGGCGCCGGCTGGTGGCGGCAACGTCTCCACGCGATCGGTGAAGCGGCCCTTCAGGCGCGGGTGATAGAGGCCGATGTCGGGATATTCCGCCGGCGCCTTGGCCTTCAGGCATCCACGCAGCGAGCGGCGTGGCCCGTCGGCATAGCGGTCGACCAGGAATCGGACCATGTTGGCGATGTTCTGGTCGGAGCACGCCAGCCAGTACTGCAGCGTCAGGAAATAGGCGCGCACGTCCTGGGCGGTGCCGGGAATGAACCGCAGCAGGCGCGGCAGCTGCCGCAGCATCTTCATCTGGCCCTGACCGCTCGAGCCGGTGCCGGAGCGGCTGCCGCGCAGTCGCTTGAGCCAGGAGATGGCGCCGAGGGCCTCGCGCGACATGTTGAACCGGCCGAGCCGCGTCAGCCGCACCACCTCGCCGGCGCACAGGCAGCACACCACGGCGTCGCACGCCTCGCGGCGGGCGGCCAGCGCCGGAAGCACGGCGCGGACGTGCTCGTCCAGAAACAGCATGGTGGCGATGACGATGTCGCCGCGCGCGATGTCGTCGAGGCAGCGCGCCAGCGCCGCCGCGTCGGTGCTCCAC
The DNA here is from genome assembly GCA_049509935.1 of Xanthobacteraceae bacterium. Lineage (GTDB taxonomy): Bacteria > Pseudomonadota > Alphaproteobacteria > Rhizobiales > Xanthobacteraceae > AP-16. Next base: position 2,039 of record JBEKZK010000875.1, read on the forward strand.
CCGTCGGCGGCATGCACGACAAGGTCGAGGCCCGGCAGCTCGCGGCGCAGCGTCATGCCGGCGCGCGCGACCGCGCCCGACAGGTGGCTGTCCATGGTGACGACGACGACGCGGATCGGCGTCGGGTCAGCGACCGAAGTGCGCTTTGGCATCGTACAAGGTCTCGACTGTGATCATGGCGACGCCCCGTTCCTGGGCGAAGCGCTCGGTGTTGCGACGCGCCTTGCCGCGCACGAAGAACGGCACCTTGTGCAGCTCGGTCTCGGCGTCGGTCGCCCACGCGACGGTGGCGGCCGGCAGGCTTGCGGCGGCGGGCGCCGGCTCGCGCCGGGCTGCGGCCGGCGGCGCTTGCGAGCTCCCCAGATGCGACGGCGCGGCGCCGTCGTGGAACTCGAAGTCCCCGCGGAACATCGTGAGCAGATGCTCCTCGAGGCCCATCATCAGCGGGTGCACCCAGGTGTCGAAGATCACATTGGCGCCCTCGAACCCCATCTGCGGCGAGTAGCGCGCCGGAAAGTCCTGGACGTGCACCGGCGCCGAGATGACCGCGCAGGCGATCCCCAGCCGCTTGGCGATGTGGCGCTCCATCTGGGTGCCGAGAACGAGCTCGGGCTGCAGCTCGACGATCCTGGCCTCGACCTCGAGATAGTCGTCGGTGATCAGCGGCTCGACCGCGTAGGTCCTGGCCGCCTCGCGGACCTCGCGCGCGAGGTCCGCGAGGCGGCC
>JBEKZK010000876.1:0-2762 GCA_049509935.1 Xanthobacteraceae bacterium
TCGGGCCGGTCCTCCGCGTCGTAGATCACCAGATACTCCCCGCGCGCGAACCGCAGCGCGAAGTTGCAGGCCTTCGGCTTGGTCTGCGGCGCCGAGTGCGGCACCACGATCACCTCGAACACGCCCTCGAGGCCGAGGGTGCGCGCCACCTCGATGGTCTCGGTGTCGCCGGCCTCGAGCACGATCTTGATGTCGAGCTTGCCGAGCGGGTAGTCGAGGGCGCGCAGCGCGTCCGCCAGCACCGGCAGCATCGCCGGCTCGCGGAACATCGGGACCAGCACGGTGAACACCGGCAGGTCCTCGTCGCGCAGCTGGCGGGCCTCGATCTCGATGGCGTAGTCGCGCTCGGCCGAGCGTCCGCCGCCGACCGCAACGAGGACGCCCTTGAACAGGAAATTGCCGAGATAGAACACGCCCATGGCGATGTTGAGCACGATCAGCGTGTTGATCGGCGCGGCCGCGAGGCCGCCGAGCAGGGCGGTCAGCAGGCCGTAGCCGATGACCAGCTGTCCCGGCGTGAACACCTGCCGGGCCGACATGATCGGGTCGTGCTCGGCGAGCGAGAACACCGCGTTGTGCGACAGCGCGTCGGTGAACGCCGCCTGCACGGCGCCGATGATGTCGAATTTGGAGGCGATCGCGAGCTCGACGTTGGCGCCCCAGTGCTCACGCGCGAACAGCAGCGCGTCCGGCCCCGGCTCCGCGGTGGCGACCACGACGCGGGCGTCCCGCCGCCGCCACGGGATCGTCAGGTGCTGCGCATAGAGGTCGGCCTCGCCCTCGCGCAGCAGCGCCTGGTCGGGCGGATTTTCCACGAGGTCGGCGAGCGGCAGGTCGTAATACTCGGCCAGTGCCTGATAGTAGGACTGCGGCGTGATCCAGTTGCGCGCCAGGATCGCGTCGCCCAGCCGCACCGACCAGGTCTCGGCCAGCCGCACCGCCTCGTCGAGCTGGGGCAAAGTGAGGATGCGGCGCCCGACCAGCAGGTCGCCGAGCGCCCGGTCCGATGGGGAGATCTCAGCCACGGGGGTCACGCTCGTAGCCCGGATGGAGCGAAGCGCAATCCGGGAGCGGCCGTGCCACACCGCGAGCCCGTTCCCGCATTCCGCTGCGCTCCATGCGGGCTACAGTTCGTTTCGACCGCAACATGCGCTACTCACCGGCCGCGCGCGGTCGGCGGCGGAACAGGCGCTGCACTACCCGCAGGAACACGAGGGTGCCGAGCACCCACAGCGCGCCGATCATCCACGGGCGGATGCGCTCCGCCACCGAGAGCCACGAGACCTGATCCGGATAGGAGATCTGCACCAGGGTGTCGCGCTCGGTCGACAGCGCGAGCGCAGTGCCGATCTTGTCGAGCACGGCGACGTCGCCGCGCTCGATGCGCAGGTCGACCGGATCGGGCAGCACGCCGTCGGGCGCCAGCGGCTTGATCCACATCCCCGGCTGGGCGCCGGCCGTCATCAGCTGCACGACGGCGCCGTTCGCCAGCCCGCCGATGTCGAGCAGCGAGCGGCCCGATCGATCCGACACCTCGACCCGGCCGCGATCGAAGCGGTCGCGCGGCGTGCTGGTTGCCGGCGCCGCGTTGCCCACCACGAGCCAGGCGCTCCGCGGCGCCGGCGCCGCGTCGGCGGCCACGTAGCCGACCTTGATCGGCGCGGTGGTCGGCGTGAGCGCGCCGAGCACGCCGGACACCATGCCCAGCACCGCCAGCGGATGCTGCGACGTCGCCTCGGGAAGGAGCACCTCGACGCCTTCGCTCCAGCGCGCCGACAGATCGGAAAAATCCTGCAGCCGCGTTCCGGCGTCGGAGAGCCCGATGAAGCTCGAGCCGAGCAGCTGTGCCGGGTAGCCCTGCGGCTCGAACCGGCAATCGCCTTGCGGGCTTCGGCGCTGGACCACGGCGCGGATGTTGGCGACGTTGCCGACCAGTCCGTCGGGAACCGCGACATCGAGCCGCGTCGGCTCGCCGCTCGCCGCGACCGTGCTGGCGAGCAGGCTGTCGTTGACGAATGCGCTCACCACGGCGTGCTCGCCGGCGCCGTCGGGCGCCACCATGATGTCGAGGCCGAGCCGGGTCATCCGGGTGCGGGTCGGCAGCGCCCGCGCGTTGACGGCGACCGACAGCTCGGCCCGGCCGAACACCTCGGCGAGGCCGGGCGCGAGCCCGAGCTGGTCGAAGCTGACGCGATCGGCGGGCCGTTGCGGGGCCGACGCCTCGGCGATCGAGACCGCGGGCACGCCGCGGGTCGCGGCGAGCGACGGGCTCGCCAGCAGCTGGCCGGTGCCGATCGCGGAGGCGTCGGACACCAGAAGCGCCGGCAGTCCGCCGATGCGCACCGCGGTCAGCGCACCGAGGCCGGCGATCGGGCCGGCCAGGGTTGCGATCGGCGCGTCAAGCACCGCCGCGACGTCGTCCGCCGTGCCGATCACGACGATCCCGCGCGTCCACCGGCGCTGCTGGTCGCCGTGCCGGGATGGATCGCCGAGATCGGCAAAGCCGCTGTGAAAGGTGACGCGCCGGCCCGATGCGGCGAGCGAGCGTCCCACCGTCAGCGCCGCCGCGATGTCGGCCGCCGGCAGCGCCCGCGCCGGCAGCACCACCGCGACGTCGCGCGGCATCAGTGCCGCCGTGGTGGCGACGTCGAGTCCGCCGGTCGGGGCGACCAGCAGCTCGACTGCTGACTCGGGCCGGATGGTCAGGCTGTCGCCGACATAGTGGACGTCGATGCAGCGGTCCTGGCTGACGGCGCCCGAAT
>JBEKZK010000877.1:0-2758 GCA_049509935.1 Xanthobacteraceae bacterium
CTACGACATCCAAAGCCGAGGCCTCTCTACAAGCTCTGACGGTTGCCTTCCCGAACCTTGCGGGTGTCGGGCTGCCGATCGCGTCTGCGATCCTCGGCCCGACCAAGACAGTGCCCGTCGCGGTCGCCCTTGCCGCGGGCTCGATCCTGGTGAGTCCGATTACGCTGCTGCTACTGGAGCTCTCCGGCGGCAAGGAACAGATAGATGCCGAGACTTCAACGTTTCGGGTGCGCCGCGCGCTAAGGCACGCGCTCACCAAACCGGTCGTCCTCGCCGCTGTGCTGGGAATCCTGCTCTCGTTGTCCGGGTTGAGACTTGGCGCCGTCGTCGAAGCCTCGCTCATGCTGATCGGGCAGGCGGCCGCCGGCGTAGCGCTGTTCCTGACAGGCCTGATCCTGTCGGCCCAGTCGTTCCGATTGAACTGGAAGGTTGTCGGTGCGACGGGCGCTGCCGACGTGATCCGGCCACTGCTGACAGCTGCGATCGTCTACGGGTTTCCGGTCCCATCGGAGATTGCTAGTGTTTCAGTGCTGCTGGCGGCGGCGCCCTCGGGCTTCTTCGGCATCCTGTTCGCCGAGAGCTATCGAGCTCGCTCTCTGGAAGTGGGCTCCATGGTGATCGCCAGCACGGTGTTCAGCATTGTGACGCTTTCGATCACCATCTCTGTACTTTTTTCTCAATGAGGTCGTGTCGATGACCCTCTCCATCCTGTGTTCCGGACAGGGGCCGCAGCACCCCAATATGTTCGCCTTGACCGGCGACGCGCCGGAAGCCGCGCACCTCTTTGCTCACGCCGCGACACTGCTCGGCGGCCGCGATCCGCGCGCGATGGTTCAGACCGATCTCGATGAAACTATTCATCAGGATCGCGTCGGACAAATTCTCTGTACGTTGCAGGCGCTGGCTGCGACGGCGACCCTCCGTGATGCTTGGCCTCGCAGGCTGATCATTGCAGGTTACAGCGTGGGCGAAGTGGCGGCCTGGGGTGTCGCGGGCTTGATAGACGCCACGATGACCCTCGACCTTGTATCGCGACGTGCCAACGCCATGGACGCATCCAGCAGGCCCGGAGACGGCTTGCTGTTCGTCCGCGGCTTGTCTTATGGCGCTGTCGAAGATCTGTGCAATCGCCACGATGCAGCGATCGCCATCGTCAATCCCGGCGACGCCTTCGTTCTCGGCGGCCCCGGTGCAGCGCTGGACATCATAGCTGATGTCGCAAAAGGGATGGGCGCCGCACGCGCCGTTCGCTTAGCCGTGAACGTGGCCTCTCACACCCCGCACCTGGCTGCGGCCTCGAGGGAGTTCCGAAAAACTTTAGACCAAACTCCGACGAGACTTGCACCGGACTCGAATGTGCGTCTCTTTAGCGGGATCGATGGTTCTCCTGTTGTTGACATCTCAGCCGGCTTGAACAAGCTCGCCAAACAGACCTCCCACATGGTCCAGTGGGCGCGCTGCCTGGAAGGCTGCGTGGAAGCAGGAACGAGCGTTTTCTTCGAACTCGGCCCTGGCCGTGCACTCAACGAAATGGCCGCCGGCGCTTATCCCGATATCTTGGCTCGTAGCCTGGAAGACTTCAGAACGTTACAAGGCGCGCGTGCGTGGCTCGCGCGCGTCGTCAACTGAATTACTGTAAGATAGGCGACACGAACGAGTTGGTAGGTACGCATATCGTTGTCACCGAGAAGCACATCGCAAGAGAGGCGGTGCAAAACGCCTTTGACGAAATCAACCAGTCCAAGGATCGGCTTCGACTGGTCATCGACACAATCCCGACGCTGGTCTGGCGCGCCGGACCGGACGGAGTCCCCGATTTCCTCAATCAAACAGCCCTCGACTACACGGGTCTCTCACCTGACCATGCCCAAACTGACTGGCCTCGCGAGCCGTGCATTGCCCGGGCACGAGCCGGAGAACCGGCGGGGGAGGCGGCCGAATGGACCCACCTCCTCGCTCGCATGAAGAGGGCGCAAGTCCCTGTCGCAAAGGCGGTTCTCTACCCCTCGACAACCCGAACGCATCCGATCGCTACCGGGGCGGCAGGGTTCCCTCGGGAGGCAAGTTCACGAGGGCCACTTGGCGAACGACCAGCCGAGCAGGCCGTCATTGACCGAATAGTGAGGCTTCGACGAGCAGGCCGCTCGCAGCGTGCGATTGCCTCAGCGCTGCGGGCAGATGGCGTGTTGGTCTCGCGCTCGGCCATACAACGGTTGCTCGCAAGACGAGACATCCGGAGAAGGTCGAAAGTCGGTCGGCAGAGTGCGGCCGCGCTCGTTCGCGCGAAGAAGCTCCGCCGCGTGTTCCTGGAGTTCGACGGCCTCACGGCTTGGTCGGCCGCGAAGGAGATGAATCGCCGAAAGATCCGGACTCCTGCCGGTGGCCGATGGCACGCCAATTCCATTGAACGGGTCAGGGCACGGCTTGCCAGCATGTAGGGAGATCACTCGATCACACCGGTTCGGCGCCGCCGGTCGTTCCAGTTCGGCCGCGCTTCCGCGCCGATCATTCCGCATGGCCGCGGCGACATGGCTTACGAGGCCGTGTCGATGGCGTTCGCGGCACCTGACGCGATCCTGATCCCGTCGATCGTGGCCCCAAGGGCTCCCCGCGGCGCGGTCATCCGGGCCCTGGGTCGCAGCACGGCCAGTCCAGCGAGGCCTGGTTCATGCATACGCCGGGCCTCGCGGTCGCGTGTCCGGCGACGCCATACGATGCAAAGGGAATGCTGATCGCAGCGATCCGGGACGACAACCCG
>JBEKZK010000878.1:0-2754 GCA_049509935.1 Xanthobacteraceae bacterium
GGCGACGCGCAGCTCACGCTCGCCCAGCAGGTGCCGCTCGCCGGCGCCGTCATCGTCTCGACGCCTCAGGATCTCGCATTGATCGACGCGCGACGTGGCATCGCGATGTTCCGGCGGGTCAACGTGCCGGTGCTCGGCATCGTGGAGAACATGAGCTACTTCCTGTGTCCGCACTGCGGGGCGCGCTCGGACATCTTCGCCCACGGCGGCGCGCGCCACGAGGCCGAGCGGCTCGGCGTGCCGTTTCTCGGCGAGGTGCCTCTGGACATGGAGATCCGCGAGACGTCCGACGCCGGCCGGCCGGTGGTGGCGACCGCGCCGGGCGGCGCCCATGCCGGACTCTACCGTGACATCGCGTCGAGGGTGTACGATCAGCTGAGCGGCGGTTCCCGGCCGGGCCGGCCGGCGCCGCGCATCGTCATCGAGGCGTAAGGAGAGTCCATATGAAACGCCGTCAGTTTCTGACCGCCGCGGGGGTCGGCGCCGCAGCGGCGGCGGTCGCCAGGCCGGCGCTCGCCCAGTCCATGCCCGAGCTCAAGTGGCGGCTGACGGCGAGCTGGCCGCGGTCGCTCGATACGCTCTACGGCTCCTGCGAGACGATCTCCAAATACGTGGCGCAGGCTACCGACAACAAGTTCCAGATCCAGGCCTTCGCGGCCGGCGAGATCGTCCCCGGTCTGCAGGTGCTCGACGCCGTGCAGAACGGCACCGTCGAGATGGGTCACACCGCGACCTACTATTTCATCGGCAAGGATCCGACCTGGGCGCTGTTCTGCGCGGTGCCGTTCGGGTTGAACTCGCGACAGCAGAATGCCTGGTTCTACGACGGCGAGGGCACCAGGCTGATCGACGAGTTCAGCAGGAAGTACAACGTCCTGTGCCTGCTCGCCGGCAATACCGGCTGTCAGATGGGCGGCTGGTTCAACAAGGAGATCAAGGAGCCGGGCGACTTCAACGGCCTGAAGATGCGCATCGGCGGCTGGGCCGGCAAGACCCTGCAGAAGCTCGGCTGCGTGCCGCAGCAGATCGCCGGCGGCGACATCTACCCGGCGCTGGAAAAGGGCACCATCGACGCCGCCGAATGGGTCGGCCCCTACGACGACGAGAAGCTCGGCTTCTACAAGGTGGTGAAGTTCTACTACTATCCGGGCTGGTGGGAGGGCGGGACCACGAACCATCTGATGATCAATCTCGACAAGTGGAACCAGCTGCCGAAGGCGTATCAGGCGGTGCTGACCACGGCGGCGGGTTTCGCCAACGTCGAGCAGCAGGCGCGCTACGACGCCCGCAATCCCGGCGCGCTCAAGCGCCTGGTCGGCAACGGGACCAGCCTGCGTCCGTTTCCCCAGCCGGTCATGGAAGCCTGTCTCAAGGCGTCCCTGGAGGTGAATGCCGAGACGTCGGCGGTCAACCCGGACTTCAAGAAGATCTGGGAGTCGATTGTGACGTTCCGCAACGACGAGTACCTGTGGTGGCAGGTCGCCGAGTTCAACTACGATTCGTTCATGATCCGCTCGCGCACCAGGGGCTGAGCGCTCGAGCGCCTCGGGTGGTCCGGCCGATCTTCCCGCCACGGTAGGGTCCAAGTCGCCATGCACCCTCGATCGCGGGGCGAGACCTGCGGAGGACATTCGATGAGACGTCGTGAATTCGTGACGGCGGCCGGCGCCGGGCTGGCGGCGACCGCGATCGCCCGGCCGGCGATCGCCCAATCGATGCCCGAGCTCAAGTGGCGGCTGACATCGAGCTTCCCGAAGTCGCTCGACGCCATCTATGGCGCCAGCGAGGTGTTCGCCAAGGCGGTGGCCGAGGCGACTGCCAACAGGTTTCAGATCCAGACCTTCGCGGCCGGCGAGGTGGTGCCCGGGCTGCAGGCCGCCGATGCGGTCTCCAACGGCACCGTCGAGATGTGCCACACCGCGTCCTACTACTACGTCGGCAAGGATCCGACGTTCGCGTTCGGCACCGCGGTGCCGTTCGCGCTCAACAGCCGCATGCAGAACGCCTGGCAGTATTTCGGCGGTGGCATGGAGCTGATGAACGAATTCTATCGGCGATACAACTTCTTCGGCATGCCGGCCGGCAATACCGGCGCCCAGATGGGCGGCTGGTTCCGCAAGGAGATCAAGGATCCGGCCGATTTCAACGGGCTGAAATTCCGCATTGGCGGCTATGCCGGGCGGGTTCTGCAGAAGCTCGGCGCGGTGCCGCAGCAGATCGCCGGCGGCGACATCTATGCGGCACTGGAGAAGGGCACGATCGACGCCGCCGAATGGGTCGGCCCCTATGATGACGAGAAGCTCGGCTTCCACAAGGTCGCGCCGTACTACTATTACCCGGGCTGGTGGGAAGGCGGTGCGATGCTGCACAACTTCGTCAACCTCGACAAATGGAACGAGCTTCCCGCGATCTACAAATCGATCCTGCGCACCGCTTCCGACATGTCGAGCATGTGGATGCAGGCCAAGTACGACGCCGTGAACCCGGCGGCGCTCAAGCGCCTGGTCGGCGCCGGCGCTCAGCTCAGGCCGTTCCCGCCCGCCGTGATGGAGGCCTGCCTCAAGGCGTCGCTCGATCTGTACGCCGAGGTGTCGGCCACCAATCCGGCCTTCAAGAAGGTCTGGGACTCGATTCTGGCGTTTCGCAACGACCAGTATCTGTGGTGGCAGGTCGCCGAATACACCTTCGACACGTTCCAGATCCGCACCCGCACCCGCGCCTGAGGCGGTGCCGGAAATCGGCGGCTCGTAGTCT
>JBEKZK010000879.1:0-2752 GCA_049509935.1 Xanthobacteraceae bacterium
CCGATCCGCGCCGACCGCGTGGTCGCGCATTCCGACGTGGCGCCCGACCGCAAGGAGGACCCGGGCGAAAAATTTCCCTGGGGGCGCCTGCACGCGGCCGGGATCGGCCACTGGGTCGAGCCGGTGCCGATCGCCGACGGCGACGCCCTCGTCCTCGGCGCTCGCGGCACCGATGTGCGGCGCCTGCAGGAATCACTGGCGGCTTACGGCTACGGGGTGCCGGCGACGGGCGAATTCGACGCCGCCACCCGGGACGTGGTGGCGGCGTTCCAGCGCCACTTCCGTCCGGCCCGGGTCGATGGCCGGGCGGACCGTTCGACGATCGAGACTCTGGACCGGCTGCTCGCGGCGCGGGTCTAGTGGCCCGGATGGAGCGCAAGCGTAATCCGGGAGCGGACGTCCCACATCTCAAACGCCGTTCCCGGATTTCGCTGCCGCTCCATCCGGGCTACCGGCTACCGCCGGAACGTCTTGAGCTCCGACACGCTGCCGTCGCGATAGGTGATCTCCACCGACACCGACCGCGTCGCCGGCGGCACCTTGAGGTAGGGCTGGGCGTCGGAGGGAATCGCCATCGGATCCTTCTGATTGCACGGCGGCAGCGTGATGGCGCGGTCGGGCACGGCGGAATCGAGCCCGATGCGGATCTCGCGGATGGCGCAGCGATACGACATCAGGTGGGTGTAATAGAGCAGCAGGCCGTTGAACTCGCGGAACGACAGCCAGCTGCCGGCGGTCATCTCGAGAATCTTGCGCTGCTCGCGCTCGAGCGCGCCGGCGGGATCGAAGCGGATCGGGAAAGGCCCGGCCTGGTTTCCGCCGGCGTCGACGTAGCGCACATAGATGGTCGTCGCCGTCTGGTCGGCGTCGAGCTGGATCGCCGGATTGGGCATGCGCTTGCGGGTGCGCGGGTCGAGCGTGTCGATGAACCCGGTCTCGCGAAAAGTTCCGGTCTCGCCCAGCCGCCAGGAGATCCCGGTGGTCGGCTCCGCGAACGAGAGCACGACCGTCCAGCCGCCGTTGTGCCGCGTGAACGATGCGATCGGGCCGTTGGTCGGCTCGGTCGACTGCTTGAGCGCCTCGACCTGGGCGCCGGCCGCCGGAGGCAGCATCGCGACCTCGCTCTTCGTCAGCTCGTCGGCGCGCGCCCGTGCCTCGCCGGCATGCGGGCTTCCCGGATATTTTTTCAAGAACTCCTGGAACATCGCCGACAGCCCGGAGTCCTTGATGGCACCCCACAGAATCTCGTCGGCGGCCGGCTGCGGCGCCGGGCTTACGTCGACACGGCTCTGCTCCGGCCGCCCGAGGCCCGCCAGATAGACCTCGCCGAGCAGCGAGGAATTGTCCCACGGGATCTGCCGGCTCTTGGTCTCCGCCGCGACGTCGGCGCGCACCCGGGTGAGCATCTGGCGCACCTCGAGGCCGGGTGTGCGCATGTGTTTCGCCAGCGCCCGGGTGAACGGGCTGTTGGCGCCCGCCCCGTCGAGCGCGACCGCGCCCGGGGCGGTGGAGAACGCGATCAGCGTGCCGGTGCCGAGGTTGGAATAGCCGGCGAGCCCCGACGACACGGCGCCGGATCGCGACGCCCCGAGCCGCGCCGCAAAGGTGCGCGCCAGCGGATTGTCGCGGCAGGCGTCGAGGATGACGATGTTGGCGCGCGACGAGTCGTTGAGGTTTTCCAGGATCTTGTCGAGCGCGATGGTCTCGAAGTCGAGATCGCTCGGGGATTCCAGCTTGGCGTCGACCGGGACCAGGTAGTTGCGCCCGTCCACCTGCAGGCCGTGGCCGGCATAGAACAGCAGCGCCACGCGGGCGGTCGCGGTCCTGCGCAGGAATTCGCGGACCAGGCGCTCCATGCCGGTGCGGTCGAGATCGAACCCTTCGGCGACGTCGAAGCCGATCTCACGCAGCGTCCGCGCCATGACGCGGGCGTCGTTCCCCGGATTGGGCAGCACGTTGGCGTTCAGGTATTTGGCGTTGCCAACGACCAGCGCCACCCGGTCCTGCGCCGACGCCGCCGCGCACGCGAGCGCCGCCGTCACCGTGAACGCGGCCAGGAACAGGCCGAGCCGGTATCCCCTCGAGCTGCACACCCGCATCACGTCCCGCGTCGCTTTCCGGACGCGTAGAGCGTCATCCCGACCGCCGGGTCGAGATCGGTCTCGGTCGCCTCGGTCAGGCGCGCCATCATCATGTAGAAGCCGATGGTCAGGATCGCCTCGACGATCTCGCGGTCGGAGAAGTGCCGCCTGGCTGCGGCGAACACGGCCGCGTCGACGCGCACCGTCTCGATCACGCATCCGCCGAACGCCAGCAGCGCGCGCTCGGCCTCGCCGAAGGCTTTGTCGTCGTGCTGGCCGCGCTCGATCGCCGCGATCTGCGCGTCCGGCACGCCGACCCCGCGGGCGATGGCGACGTGCTGGCGCCATTCGTAGGCGCCGCCCTCGATCTGCGCGACCTGCAGGATCAACAGCTCGCGATGCCGCTCGCCCAGCGCCTGGCGATGCAGGATCGCGTTGCCGAGCCGCATCAGCGGCAGTGCGCAGGTCTCGGCATGCGCCATCATGCGGAAGATGTTGAGCTTGAGCGGCATCCGGTCGAATGCGGCGCGCAGCTCGCCGGTGGTCTCGTCGGGGTCGATCAGGGGCAGTCTGCTCATGGGTGTCTCGCTCAGGTTCAGATCCCGATCAGCGCCTTCGCCATGATGTCGCGCTGGATCTCCGACGTCCCGCCGAAGATCGTGTAGGCGCGG
>JBEKZK010000088.1:0-10618 GCA_049509935.1 Xanthobacteraceae bacterium
AACTTCAAATCCTAAAAGCCGCACTAGAATCATAGACTTGCTAGTGCACCTTTGGATTCCGAAGTTCGCACCAGAGGATGTCGCCAAGTGATGCGAACTTCGGAATCGGTGCACTAGCCGTCAAGCGGCGAGCGTATTGGATGATGCGGTGGCCAGCGCCAGCGCGGCGGCCAGCCGATCGCGGTCGAACGGTTTTGTCAGAAACCCGTCCATGCCTGCCGCGGCGCATTGCTCGCGATCCTCCTGGAAGGCGTTCGCCGTCAGCGCGATGATCGGGGTGCGGGCGCAACCGCGCTCGGCCTCGGCCAGACGGATCCGCCGCGTTGCCTCCGAGCCGTCGACCTCGGGCATGCTCAGATCCATCAGCACGAGATCGTAAGGCGCGCCGGCGGACTGCGCGGCCAGCCAGGACTCCACCGCCATCGCGCCGTTGCCTGCGAGCGTGGGCCGGTGGCCGAGGCGGACCAGCAGGGCGCGGGCCAGCAGGGCGTTGATCTCGTTGTCCTCTGCGACCAGGATCGCCAGCCCGCTGAATGCGATCTGCTGCTCGTCGCCCGCGTCCGCAGGGGCGGGCGACAGCACCGGCCCGAACGTATCGGTGTCATCGGTGAAGCGCGCGGCCAGCGAGGCGGCGCGAACCGGCTTCACCAGATAGCCGGTGTAGCCCGCATCCCTGAGTGCCGGCAGCGAGTGGCGCTCGGCCGGCGTGACCAGCAGGATGCGCCGCGCGATCTGATGGTCCACCGACCGTGCCAGGGCCTCGAGCCCGGCGGTGCCGATCGCGTGATCCACCAGGATTGCGTCCCATCGCCGCTCCGGCAACAGCGCGGCCGCGATCCGCTCGTCGGCCACGACGCACGTCGCGGCGCCCCAGCAGCCGAGCTGCCGTGCCATCAGCGGTGCGTCGATCGTCGAGGGAGAGACGATCATCACGGCGGTGCCGGCGAGGCTCGCAACGGCGGGCGCGGCCTCCGCGGCGTCCGGCGCCGGCGCGAGGCTCAGGCTGACCCGGAAGGAAGACCCGGCGCCGGTCGCGCTGTCGACGACGATGCGGCCGCCCATGCGCTCGACGATGCGTTTGGTGATGGCGAGGCCCAACCCGGTGCCGCCGAATTTTCGCGTCGAGCTGGCGTCGGCCTGCTCGAATTCGTCGAAGATGCGCGCCTGCGCGTCGGGCGGGATGCCGATCCCGGTATCGCGCACCGTCAAGACGATCTCGTCGGCCCGGGCCCCGGGCTCGGCGATGACGGCGACGCCGCCCACATCGGTGAACTTGATCGCGTTGCCGGCGAGATTGAGCAAGACCTGGCGCAGCCGCGCGGCATCGCCGATGACATGGCCGGCGAGCTGCTCGTCGACATAGGACGCCATCTGCAGGCCCTTGGCCTGTGCCCGCGGCGCCAGCAGCTCGACCACCTCCTCGATCAGCTGCCCGGGTGCGAACGGGCGCGCCTCGAGATCGAGACGGCCGGCCTCGATCTTGGAGAAATCGAGGATCTCCTCGATCAGCGACAGCAGCATGTCGCCGGAGGTCTTCACCGCCTCGGCGTAGGTCGTCTGCTCCGGCGTCAGCGGGGTGTCGAGCATCAGGTCGGCCATGCCGAGAATGCCGTTCAGCGGCGTGCGCATCTCGTGGGACACCATGGCGAGGAAGCGCGACTTCGCGCGGTTCGCGGTCTCCGCCAGGTCGCGCGCCTCAGCGAGCGCCCGTTCGGTCACGGCCCGCCCGGTGACGTCGCGACCGACGCTCTGGGTCTCGGGCCGTCCATCGGCGCCGCGAACCAGCACATCGCGCCAGGCGATCCAGCATGGGCCGTCGGCGGTGTCGAGCTTCTGGTCGTGGATGCGGGTGCCGTCGGCGGTCGCCACGGACGCGCCCTGCTCGACGACGGTCGGCGTCAGCACGGTGCCGAGGACGGCGTCACGAGGCCGGCCCAGCAGGGCGCAGAACGCATCGTTGGCATAGGTGATGCGGCCGTCGCCGTCGCGACGCACGATGACATCGCCCTGGGTTTCGAACAGGCCGCGGACACGCTCCTCGGCCTCCTTGAGCTCGAAATTCCGGTCGGAGATGTCCTCGACGCGCTCCTCTAGGCGCCGCACCTCCGCGGCGAGCTGGCGATTGCGCCGGAACAGGTGGGCCAGCGCGCCGCAGGCGGCCGCGATCATCGCCCCCGCGATGGTCGCCCAGATGTGCGCCGTGGACGGCCCGCCGTCGACCGGCGGGTCGTCGAGCAACAAAGCGGCGAGGACGACGCGAAACGCAATCACCACGATGGCGACGCGCACCAGGATGGCAGAGGTGCGATGGCCGAACAGCGCCCGCGCCCGCACCTCGCCGGCAGCTTCGGGAAGAGCCTGCATGTCTCGACGTCCCCATTCGCCTGGCGGCACCGGAAGCTGGCCGGCCGCACGCTCGGCGGCGGGCGGGCCGGGGCCACCGTCGGTGTCCGCGCCTCACGTTGCGACCGCGATCCTTGCCAATCCCTTCATGCGGCGCGAAGGCCGCTGCCGCCGCATCCTGCAGGGTTGACGATTTGATAATGGCGATCACCGCGCCGCGGCGTGCGCCGCGCTGTCTCGCGCCATGACGGCGAACAACGCCGCCGCCTCCTCGATGGTGAAGGCGGTCGAGCGAACGTAGATCGTGAAGCCCGTCTGGAGCATGGGTCTCGGTTCAACGTCGGCCGCCGTTTGCGCGTTGCTGCCTGCCGTCGGCCCAGGCCGCATCCGCGCGAGAGCGACCTTGACGTCGGGCCGCAATCTGTCGTCGCTCAGCCGGATGGTGCGCGTCGGGAGCGACGATCCCGCGCACGCCTCGTGCCCGCCGCCGTCCGGGTCGTCGATCAAGATGAAATCGGCCGTCTCCGGGCTGTCAGTCGGGCTGATCGTCAGGTCCGGGTCGGCCAGATCGCCGGCGACCAGGACGGTGGTGCCCGGACGGTCGGCGAACCGGTAGGTCGCCGAGCTCGACGCGAAGCACTTTTCCGTCGCTGGTCCGATCAGCGTCTGCGCCCAGGCCGGAAGACCGACCGCGATCAGCAGGGTCAGGGCGGATCTGATGGTCGGCATGCAACGCCTTCACGCAACGAAATGCTCGTTGCCCGAAGGTAAGCGGGGATCCGTTAGCGGACGATGAAGGCAGTCACAAAGAAGTTCCCATGACGAGCGCGTCGCACATCTGATAGGAGCTTCAAATCCACCGCACTGGTGAGGGGCCTTCCATGACCGACCATGTCGTCACCGCCGTCGCCGATGGAATTCTCGGCATCCGGTTGAACCGGCCCGAGAAGAAGAATGCCCTGACGGTTGCGATGTATGCGGCGCTGGCGGACGCGCTCGAGCGGGCGGACGCCGATCCCTCGGTCCGCGTCGTGACCCTGACCGGCACCGCCGACAGTTTCACCAGCGGCAACGACATCGCGGACTTCATGCAGCAGAGACCGGTCTCGGGCGAAACGCCGGTGCTGCGCTTTCTGCGCCTGGTGTCGACGACGAGGAAGCCGCTGATCGCCGCCGTGAACGGTCTCGCGGTCGGCGTCGGCGTCACCATGCTGCTGCACTGCGACCTTGCCTACGCGGCCGACAGCGCGACCTTCCAGTTGCCGTTCGTCAGCCTCGGCCTGGTGCCGGAGGCTGCCTCGACGCTGCTGCTGCCGCGGCTGGTGGGCCACCAGAAGGCCTGCGAGCTTCTGCTGCTCGGCGAGCGGTTCGATGCCGCAACCGCCCACGCGATCGGGTTGATCAACGCGGTGCATCCCGCCGCGGCGCTGGCGGCTGCCGTGCAGGATCGGGCGCGTCTGCTCGCCGGCAAGCCGCCGTCGGCGGTGCGGCTGACCAAGGCCCTGCTGCGGAGCGAGGCGACCGGAGTGGCCGATCGGATGGCCGAGGAGGGCCGGGTCTTCGCCAGCCAGCTGCAGTCGCCGGAAGCCCGCGAGGCCTTCGCGGCCTTCATGGAGCGGCGCAAGCCGGATTTTTCCAAGGTGTCGTGAGCGCGCGATCTTCGGCAACCGGTCGGTCCGGCCGACGACATACTCATCATTGCGGCTTGGAGGCCTCGGGCCTGGCGGCATCGGCGCGGCCGGGTGCGCGGGATTCGCTCTCCTCGATCCGGCGCAGCGTCTCGGCCAGCGGGCCGGTCAGCGGCGCGGTCACCTCGGCGGCGAAAACGATCCGCAGGTGCTCTCCGATCAGCTCGCGGACTGCCGAATGAGCATCGGCGTCACGGTGAGGGAGTTGGTACATGAGAAGTGCCATATCAGGTTACCGTTCCGCTTCCTGAGGGCCCTCCTCCCAGTTCTCCAAAAGTGCTCCTGTTGCCCACGTCAGGATGCAACGTCTCCTGGACGCGTCTTGTTCCCGACATAGGTATTGGGAACTACGCAGCGCGACGGATTTCGTCGGCCAGCGCCCGGTAGGACAGCGCCTCGGCGAGATGCACCCGGCCGACCCGGTCGGCGCCATCGAGGTCGGCGAGCGTGCGCGCCACCTTCAGCACCCGGTGGTAGCCGCGCGCCGACAGCCGCATGGCGTCGGCCGCTTCGCGCAGCAGCGTGAGCCCGGCGCCGTCGGGCCGCGCCACCTCTTCGAGAGCCGCGCCGTGCGCCTGCGCGTTGGTGCGCACGCCTTCGAGCCCCAGCGTGGCGTAGCGGCGCTCCTGGATGTCGCGGGCGGCGGCGACGCGGGCGGCGACCTCGGCGCTGCCCTCGTTCGGCGGCGGCAGGATGAGGTCGGCCGCCGACACCGCCGGCACCTCGATATGCAGGTCGATGCGGTCCACCAGAGGGCCGGAGATCCGCCCCTGATAGTCGGCGGCACAGCGCACATTGGGAGCGCGCCGACAGGCATAGCCCGGATCGTTGGCGTGTCCGCAGCGGCACGGGTTCATGGCGGCGACCAGCATGAAGCGCGACGGGAAGCTGACGTGGTGATTGGCGCGTGCGATCGCGACCGTTCCGGTCTCCAGCGGCTGGCGCAGCGATTCGAGCACCTGGGCCTGGAATTCCGGCAGCTCGTCGAGAAACAGCACGCCGTTGTGGGCGAGCGACACCTCGCCGGGGCGAACCCGCAAGCCGCCGCCCACCAGCGCCGCCATGCTGGCCGAATGATGCGGCGCGCGGAACGGCCGGCGGTTGGTCAGCGCGCCGTCGGCGATCTCGCCCGCCACCGAGGCGATCATCGAGACCTCGAGCAGCTCGGATGGCGACAGCGGCGGCAGGATCGAGGGCAGCCGGGCGGCGAGCATCGACTTGCCGGCACCGGGAGGGCCGACCATCAGCAGATTGTGGCCGCCCGCTGCCGCCACCTCGAGCGCCCGCTTGGCGCTCTCCTGGCCCTTGATGTCGCGCAGGTCGCGGCTATCGCCCTCGAGCTCGCGGATTCGCGGCTGCGGCCGGGCGAGAACCTGGGTGCCCTTGAAATGATTGGCCAACTGGATCAGCGACGCGGCCGCGACGATCTCCATGTCGGGGCTCGCCCAGGCGGCCTCCGGGCCGCAGGCGGCCGGACAGATCAGCCCGTCGTGGCGCGCGTTGGCGCCGATCGCCGCCGGCAGCACGCCGGCCACCGGCGCGATCGAGCCGTCGAGCCCGAGCTCGCCCATCACGGTGTAGCCGTCGAGTGCGTCGTGCGGGATCGCGCCGATCGCCGCCATCAGCCCGAGCGCGATCGGCAGGTCGTAGTGGCTGCCCTCCTTGGGGACGTCGGCGGGCGCCAGGTTCACGGTGATGCGCCGCGCCGGCAACGCCAGCCCCGAGGCGATCAACGCCGCCCGCACCCGCTCGCGCGCTTCCGAGACCGCCTTGTCGGCGAGCCCCACCAGATGGAATTTCGGCAGCCCCGGCGCGACCTGCACCTGGACCTCGACCGCCCGCGTCTCGACGCCCTCGAACGCGACCGTGGACACCCGCTGCACCATGGCCAGCCCCCCGCGGCGCCAAAGTAGCGCAAAGCCAGGCATCCCGGCAAGAACAATTCGGGAACAGAGGACAGTGCCCGAAGACCGGGAGATTCCGGATCCCCGGGGCGGAACGGGGCGAGCGGCCGGGAATGTCGCGCGGTGCGGGCTCTATCGCAGGAAATCGAGCCCCCGAGCCCCCAGGCGAGGCCGCCGCGCCCGCCCGCCGACCGGAGCGTCATGAGGCACATCAGTTCTTGCGGATGAGCGGCGGGGCTTCGCTGTCGAAAGCATAGTTCAGGCCAATGAGGCCGCCATAGTTGGTCACGTTCTGCTGGCCGATCTGTGCCGTGAAGGACACCAGCCCGCTCCACGACCGGTCGATCCTGACCTGGGTGCCGACGGTGGCGGTCGCCCAGTCCCGTCCCAGCACGACGGCCGGCATCGAGTAGCTCGGTGCCGCGGTGGTGGTCAACGACGCGGTCACCGACCTGTTGAGCGAGTCGAACTCATGATCCCACACGGCCTGAGCAAACGGATGCCATATGCCGCAGTCGAAGCTCACCCGATACCCGATCGCGCCGACCTCGGAATTGCGTGTCTGGTCGCCGAACGACAAGCTGGTGAAGCTGCCGGCTTCCGTGAAGCCGTTGACCCTGACCTGCTGCAGGATGGCGCCGACCACGGGGCCGTGGGTCAGGAAGCCAGTGTGGAAGTCGTAGCCGGCCTCGCCGGCAAGCGACAGGTCGGTGCCCGTCGTCGACCCGTTGTTGGGCTGCACGGTGATGCCGATCGGAACCAGGCGGCTGGTGTCGTAGCTCAGCGAGCCGACGCTGCCGACGATATCGCCCCACCAGGCATCATTGCGATATCCCGCGTACAGGCTCAAGGCCCCGTCGTCCTGCGTGTAGCCGCCACCGAGCGAGAAGGTGGGGGAGACGCGGCCGAGCGTGATCGCCGCACCGGCGAGCCAGCCGTTCTGCCAGCGATAGTCGATGCCCATGGTGCCGGAGGCCGGAATGCCCGGGTCGTTGGGAAACCCCGAGGCGCTGTTGTTGATCTGCAGGAACGACAGCTCGCCGTTGACCCAGACGTTCCAGCCGCTCTGGCGTTGGCGCTGCGACAGGTCGATCTGCTGCTGGATGCCGGTGATCATCGCGAACGTGGTCTGGACGGCGCTTTCGGCGAGAAAGGATATCTCGCTGGGAGCGACCAGCAGATTGTAATAGTAGTCGGCGACAATCAGCTGGCCGGCTTCCGTCAGGTGCGTGCCATCCATGAACAGGTGGGTCTGCAGGGCATTCGGAGACACCAGCTCCGCCGGCGCGCAGGTGACCCCAGTCGCTCCGGGCGACAGGCAGGCAGGGTTGATCGTGTCGGTGATGCCGAACGGAGCGGGGTTTCGGACCACTGCGGCAATCGCCGAAGCCGTATCCGCCGGAATGAAGTTCACTCCGGCGGCCGCCAGATCGGCCCAGGTTGCAGCTAGTAGCGTCCGGCCGAAGCTTTGGGCGGTGGCGGAGCTCGCCGAAGGAGAGACATATTCGTTGGCCACGATGATGAAGCGTGCGCCGTCGGCCTGAAGGCGGGCGATGCTCGTCGCCAGGGCCTGGGCATCGCTGAGAAAGTACGCGGTTGCGGCGGCCGGGGTCAAATTCAAGCCCAGCGCCGTGAACACGTCGTTTCCGCCCGTGCTGATCAGATACAGCGCATTGGAGTTTGCGCGGCCGTTCACCGAAGCCAAATAATTGTTGATCTGGCCGGCGGTGCTGGGAAGCGCCGGATTTGGCGGTAGGGCATTGGCGAGTGAGATGAAATTCGTGTATGCGGTAAAGGGAGGCGGTCCGGCATTGTCGAGCGCGCCGCCGATCGCGTAGTTCGTTCCCCCGGGGGTATTCGCCGGGTTCGCCGTGAGGCCGAAGAAACCGGCAAGAATCTGGGCGTTGCCGGGCCCGGGGCCGGTGAAGTGGGCGTTTCCGCCCGCCGCCACCGAACCCGCGATGGCGGCATCGAGGGCGGGGCTGCCGGTGGACGCATGCGCGAACCAGCCGGTGTCGGTCGTGCTGTCGCCGAACGCAAAGAACTGGTTGAACTGCTGGGCCTCGGCAATCGGTGCGGAGCACACGACCGCGGTCATCGCCAAGAGAGCTCTCAGCTTCATGATTTCTCCCCCGAATATTGAGTTGACGCCGTGCTGGTTGCTTCAGGACGTGAGATCACGCCCGAATAGTAAATAGTGGGCTGGACCCGCGAATATTTCGGAGAACAGCGAAGCCCGCATCATTTATTTCTTCCACTTACCTTCGGTCAAGGGGAGGCGCCGCCGGCGTGTCAACGTTTTGCGAAGAATGAAAGCGGATTTCTACCCGCATGTTGCCCCGGTGACACGCCCGGAGATCGGCATGCCGGTGCCCGAAGTGGGCCCTTCACGGCCGCGGCGGCATTCCCTATGGTGAGCGACGGTCAGCGATGTGGGTTTCGATGCTGGATCACCTGAAGGCAAACAACCGCGCCTGGGCGCAGCGGATGGTTTCCGCCGACCCCGGCTTCTTCCGGAGGCTCGAGCGCCAGCAGGCGCCGGAGTATCTGTGGATCGGGTGCTCCGACAGCCGGGTGCCCGCCAACGAGATCGTCGACCTCGACCCCGGCGAGCTCTTCGTGCACCGCAACGTCGCCAACTTGGCGCCGCCGCAGGACGCCAACTACCTGTCGGTGCTGCAGTTCGCCGTCGACGTGCTGAAGGTCAAGCACATCATGGTGGTCGGGCACTATGGATGCGGCGGCGTGAGCGCGGCGGTGGACGGCAAGCGCCGCGGCCTGGTCGATCACTGGCTGCATCCGATCCGCGAGCTCTGCCACCAGCACCGCCACGAGCTCGAGGCGATTCCCGACGGGCGCGCCCGCCTCGACCGGCTGTGCGAGCTCAATGTCATCCGGCAGGCCAGGAACGTCGCCTCCGACGTCTTCGTGCAGGACGCCTGGGCGCGCGGACAGGAGCTGCGCGTCCATGGCTGGGTCTATTCGATCGCCAACGGCCTGGTGAACGACCTGGAGGTGACGGTCAGCCGCCCCGACGAGATGGAGCAGATGGGGCTCGGGCTTTAGATTTCCTTGCTTGCGCATGTCCTCGATCGGCGAACCGGGCCCACTTCGCCGGGACATGATTCTTTGCTTGCGCATGTCCTCGATCGGCGAACCGGGGCCCACTTCGCCGGGACATGCTTTAGATCACCACGTCGTCGACCGGACGGCGCGGGCTCGGGGGAGCATCCCGCGTCGGAAATCCCAGGCGAAACGCGAAGGTCGGCGTCCATGCCGGGTCGCCGACGAGGCCCGCCAGCGCAGCCGCCGCGACCGGCTCCCGGGCGAGCTGCCGCTCGCGGTCGACGAGCTCCACCGGCTGGTTGATCGGCTGCATGGCGAGTCCGTGCGCGGTCGCATAGAGATGCATGCGCTGCCACGCCCGTCCGGCGGCGATCGCCTGTGCCCGGTCGTACAGCGACTGCACGGCGATCAGCCCGAGCACCGGCGCCGACGGGACCTGCTTGTCGCGGGTGGCGTCGAGCCAATAGCGGTGATTGGTGTCCGCTGACGGAGCCGGGCCGATCTTGGCCAGCGCGGCGAGGAGCGGCGGCAACCCGGCGGTGTCGAGAGTGGGACCATCGCGGTACTGCTGCACGTCCGCCCACCGTAACCGGAACCAGCGCTCGCTGTCGTCCACCATGGCGGCGTCGGCGATGATCCGTTCGGTCGCCGAGACCATCATGTCGCCGAGTTGCTTCCGCTCGGGCTCGGCGCTGAACAGCAGCAGCTTCAGCGTCGGGCCCTCTTCGGCCAGCGATCGCAGCGATTGCAGCAGCTCGGCGGGGACCGGACGGGCCGGGTCGTAGGGCGCCCGATTGGTGTGACGCAGCGGGATCGCATCGTAGAGCTCGTCCCGGCGCGGCGGTGCCGGCGACAGCTCGACGGTTGCGACGAGGTTTCGCTGCGGCGTCTGGGGAATCGGCTCGAGTGTTCCGTCGATCACCGTCACTTTGGCGGCGTGGCCGCGGGCAGCCGCAACCAGCACCATGTTCTGCACCGCGCATCCAAGCCCGATATGCATCTCCCGCAGGTAGGGATCGAACGTGCCGAGGTTCCTGGCGGTATCGGCATAGATCTCGATCCGCGTGTCGGCGACTTTGAACAGCCATGGCTGGGTGTTGTGCGGGTTGGCGGCGAGGATGCCCGCTCGGACGAGGGCAAGCGAGCCCTCGTCGGTGCGCCAGGTGCGCCACGGCTCATAGGCCGGGCCGGTGGCGACGGAAAACACGCCTTGTCGGCTGGCCCACCAGCCACCGCCACCGACGAGCGCCAAGCCGCCGATCCCGGCCGCCTGCAAGAATGCCCTGCGTCTCATGCGGCGCGACGAGCCCCCGTGGACGCGACAAGCGTACCGTCTCGCCGACCCTGGGTCCAATCCTCGCAGGCGCACGGTCCCCGCGGGAATAAACCGCCGCCTCGCCCGGTCTCCTCGCCGACGCCCCGATCCGGGGCATCGGCCAACGGAGAACCGTGAGATGAGCAAGCACGACCAGCAAGGCGACGGCGTCAGTCGCCGCAAAGTTCTCGAGTGCATGACCTGGGCCGGCACGGGTGTCCTGTGGACCGTCGCGGGGGGCGTTCCGCGCTCCCTCGGCCTCGCTGGCGAGGCGCTCGCCGCCGAGCCCGCGGGGCTCACGT
>JBEKZK010000880.1:0-2746 GCA_049509935.1 Xanthobacteraceae bacterium
AATGCTTCGGGCTCTCCGAGCTCAAGGGCTACCGCACCGGCGGATCGCTGCATTTCATCGTCAACAATCAGATCGGGTTCACCACCTATCCGCGCTACAGCCGCTCGTCGCCCTATCCGTCGGACGTGGCGAAGATGATCGAGGCGCCGATCTTCCACGCCAACGGCGACGACCCGGAGGCCGTCGTGTTCGCCGCCAAGGTGGCGACCGAATACCGGCAGAAGTTCCACAAGCCGGTCGTCATCGACATGTTCTGCTATCGCCGCTTCGGCCACAACGAGGGCGACGAGCCGTCGTTCACCCAGCCGCTGATGTACAAGAAGATCCGCCAGCACCCGACCACTCTCGACATCTATTCCAAGAAGCTGATCGGCGAAGGCGTGGTGACCGACGGCGAGGTCGAGAAGATGAAAGCCGACTGGCGCCAGCGGCTCGACGCCGAGTACGAGGCGGGGACCGGCTATCGCGCCAACAAGGCGGATTGGCTCGACGGCCGCTGGTCCGGATTCAAGGTGGCGCGCGACGCCGACGATCCGCGCCGCGGCAATACCGGAGTGGCGGTCGAGACGCTCAAGGAGATCGGCGCCAAGATCACCTCGGTGCCGGCGAATTTTCACGTCCATCGCACCATCGGGCGGTTCCTGGAAAACCGCCGCAAGTCGATCGAGACCGGCGAGAACATCGACTGGGCGACCGCCGAGGCGCTCTCGGTGTGCTCGCTGCTGCTCGAGGGCCGGCCGGTGCGGCTGTCGGGCCAGGACAGCGAGCGTGGCACCTTCTCGCAGCGCCACTCGGTGCTGATCGACCAGGAGACCGAGGCTCGCTACACGCCGTTCAACCATGTCCGCGAGGGCCAGTCGCGCTACGAGGTGCTGAACTCGATGCTCTCCGAGGAGGCGGTGCTCGGCTTCGAGTACGGCTATTCGCTGGCCGAGCCCGAGGCGCTGACCATGTGGGAGGCGCAGTTCGGCGATTTCGCCAACGGCGCCCAGGTGGTGTTCGACCAGTTCATCTCCTCGGGCGAGCGCAAGTGGCTGCGCATGTCGGGGCTGGTCTGCCTGCTGCCGCACGGCTACGAGGGTCAGGGACCCGAGCATTCCTCGGCGCGGCTCGAGCGCTTCCTGCAGATGTGCGCCGAGGACAACATGCAGGTCGCCAACATCACGACGCCGGCCAACTATTTCCATTCGCTGCGCCGTCAGCTCAATCGCGAGATCCGCAAGCCGCTCATCCTGATGACGCCGAAATCGCTGCTGCGCCACAAGCGCGCAGTGTCCCGGCTCGACGAGATGGTCAGCGGGACCTCGTTCCATCGGCTGCTGTGGGACGATGCCCAGCTGCATCCGAGCGACGAGACGCGCCTGGTCGCCGACGACAAGATCCGCCGCGTGGTTCTGTGCAGCGGCAAGGTCTACTTCGATCTGTTCGAGGATCGCGCCAGGCGCGGAATCGACGACATCTATCTGCTCCGCGTCGAGCAGCTCTACCCGTTCCCGATGAAGGCGCTGGTGCAGGAGCTGTCGCGGTTCAAGACCGCCGAGATGGTGTGGTGCCAGGAAGAGCCGCGCAACATGGGCGCATGGCACTTCATCGAGATCTACATGGAATGGGTGCTCAACCAGATCGGCGCCACTCATCGGCGGCCGCGCTATGCCGGCCGTCCGGCCGCGGCGGCGACCGCGACCGGGTTGATGCCGAAGCACCTCGCCCAGCTCAAGGCATTGCTCGACGAGGCTTTCGGGGAATAGACGGATCGAACCCATGAAACCTGTCTGTCGGATGGGTAGAGTGGCGAAATCGGGCACTTGTCCGATTCGCCGCGAAACCCATCGATGGGTTTCGCAAGAGCTCAACCCATCCTACCCATCGAGATGATCCGAGAGGCATCATGCCGACAGACATCCGCGTTCCGACGCTCGGCGAATCGGTGACCGAGGCGACCATCGGCAAGTGGTTCAAGAAGGCGGGCGACACCGTCGCGGTCGACGAGCCGCTGGTCGAGCTCGAGACCGACAAGGTGACGATCGAGGTGCCGGCGCCCGCCGCCGGCGTGCTCTCGGAGATCATCGCCAAGGACGGCGAGACGGTCGCGGCGGGCGCCGTGCTCGGACAGATCGCCGACGGCGCCGCCGTGCCGGCCGCCAACGCGGCGGCTGCGGCCGCCAACGCGGCGGCCGCGCCCGCCAGGCCGCCGGTCGCCGCAAAGGCGCCGCCCCCTCCGCCGCCGGCTCAGCCCGCCGCCAAGGTCGCGCCGGCCGATGTGCCGCTGGCACCGTCGGTGCGCAAGCTCGCCGCCGAAAGCGGTCTCGACGCGCTGTCGATCGCCGGGAGCGGCAAGGACGGCCGCGTCACCAAGGGCGACATGCTCGCCGAGATCGAGCGCCGCGCCGCAGCGCCGACGCCGATCGCCCAGCCCGCGGCCGCCGTTCACGTGCGCACGGTGTCGGTGCCCGACGACGCGGCGCGCGAGGAGCGCGTGCACATGACGCGGCTGCGCCAGACCATCGCACGCCGCCTCAAGGACGCGCAGAACACCGCCGCCATGCTGACGACCTTCAACGAGGTCGACATGACCGGCGTGATGACGCTGCGCAGCCACTACAAGGACCTGTTCGAGAAGCGCCACGGCGTCAAGCTCGGCTTCATGGGCTTCTTCGTCGTGGCGTGCATTCGTGCGCTGAAGGACGTGCCGGCGGTGAACGCCGAGATCGACGGTACCGACATCATCTACAAGAACTACTATCAC
>JBEKZK010000881.1:0-2744 GCA_049509935.1 Xanthobacteraceae bacterium
AGCCATTTGCCGCATATATCTGGCGGAATCCGCGCCGGGACGTACTGTCGGCCAGAAGCGGTCTCGATTTGTCTAACGATGTCCTGAGCGAATATCGCGTCGGCCTGGTTAAAGCAAATTTTGCTCGGTGGATTATCACCGACTTTCGACGAGCCTCGCCCAATTTCCACGGTCGTTCCCGCAACTACCATATTGGCGAGCGACTTGAGCGCCTGTAAAAAGTTTGGATCCGTCGGATCATTTATTACCTCGGTCGGCCCGCCCGGATAGATAGGGTGCTTCTTTTTGATTCGATCGATAAACAACCGCAGTAGTAGCTCGCGCGGATACCCCTGCTTGATGAAGAATCCGATCGTCGCGACATCTACCGGTGTGAGCATGGCCTGCCATGATCCGGGATCGTCCACCGCGGACACCGCCAGGATGTTGGAGGCCGAGGCCGAGGCCGAGTTGCCGCTTGTCGCGTAGGTGGATAGGTGCCACGGAGAAAAAGTGAAAGTCGGAACCGCGGCGTTCGCCGTCAGCGTGGAATTCGGGGCACCGCCCACGACGGCGACGAAGTTGAGAGGCTCATTGTTGCTCGCTCGGATGATATTCAGCAGAATTGCATAGCTATTGTAGCTGCCAATCGTCGCGTTCATCGTTTCGGCGCGCAGAGTGGCGTCGTCAACGACCGCGCACGCGGACAGGCCCCCGGTCAACGTGAATGCGACGAGAAACGCGTTGGCCGCGGCGGCAATGCGCTGAATCTGCATGGTAGCCCCCGAGAACTGTTGCTACTCTCGGCTCGACGGCGAGATCCGGTTCTGTCGTCGTGAGTTGAGCTTGAACTATATGACACGCAAGGCGGGTTACAATCGATGTTTCGGGAAAACGCGTGGACGAAGAAACTATTTCTCTTGATGTGTTGCGCAAATGCCACTCGGATCATCGGCGGGCGCGGTAACGCTCCGGGCATCAGCCATGGTCGATATGCTGAACCTCAGAGTGGCGATCGAAATCCGGGCCGATGCCTGGATTATCGTCCAGCGCGGTGGCGCCATCGCTGACGGCGCGGCGAGCGGCCGGCGCGCCGGCTTCGAGGCGCGTCAGCAGGCCGAGAACCGCCGTGTGGACAGAACTACACGGGTTCGGTAGCCTCAAACCTCTATCGCGTCGCCGCGCGACCGTCGCAGGGAGCACCGCTTGCGCTTGACACTCGCCATATGCGCCGTGCTCGCCGGCATCGGATGGGCGCAGGCCCCGACTCTCGATGATGGCCGAATCCGGCTGGCGCAGCAGACCGTCACGGTCCCGTCGCCGCCGCCGAGCCTGCCCTCGATCCTGCCGCAGACCCAGGCCTACACCTCCTGCCTGATGGGCTGCGACACCACCGTGGGCATGTGCCAGGGCGCCTGCAGCGTCAGCAACTCAGCCTCCGCCACGTTCGGCCCGCCGATCCCGGGAACCGTCCGGCCGGATGCGGGCGCGCTCTCGCAATGCTATCTCAACTGCTCGACCCAGCAGCTCACCTGCAAGCGCGGCTGCGTCGCGCCGCACTGATCGCTGCGCGGGGCGCCGCCGGTCATCGCCCGAGGGACGCCGTCAGGCCGTCGCGCTCGAGGGTCGGCATGGCCCGGACCCGGCGGCCGCCGATGGTGCGCATCACGGCGTAGCCGATCACGAACAGGCCGAGCTTGCTGACGATGGCGAAGACCGACATGAACGCCGACCAGGCCGCCACGCTGAAATTCAGCGCGACGGCCACGTTCAGCGCCGCCGACGCGAACATCAGGCCGGCCCACGCAAAGCCGAGGATGACGGCGACGTCCGGCACCACTGCCTTGGCGATGGGCGGCAGATAGCGGTTCATCCATCCCGGCTTGAGCATCACCACGCCGACCACGATGTAGATCAGGGTCGGCTTGATCATCACGAAGCGCGGATCGTTGGTCACGAGGGTGGCCGTGCCCGAGCCGACCACCAGGAACAGGCTCATCCATTCCATGGTGTCGATCGGCTTCCTGCGCACCAGCTGCCAGCCGATCTGGGCGACGCCCAGCGCTACGCCTAGGGCCACCGCCAGCGGGATGCTCCCGGACAGCAGATAAAGCACGAGAAAAAACAGCGTCGAGGCCATGTCGAGGAGCAGCAGCTTGCCCGCTTCGAGCAGGTTTTTCATTGGTGGCCCGGCTTTCGGATCGGCCCTCAGGCGTTGGCCTCCGGCGGCAGGAAGTCGACCTCGTGCCGCGCCGAGACCTTCACCACCTCCGCGGGGTCGGCGAGGTTGTGGAGCTGGTTGAACAGCTCTTCCAGCATGCGCGCGGGCGACACCCAGAACAGCGCGCGGGCCGGCTTGTCCGATTTGTTGAAATAGCCATGCGGGATGCCGCGCGGCAGCCGCACCAGATCGCCGGCTTTCGCCTTCACCCACTGGCCGTCGAGCTTGAGATCGAGCGCGCCTTCCTGGACCAGGATGAACTCGTCCTGGGTCGGGTGGACATGGACGGGCACGAACTGGCCGGGCTCGGTGTTGGTCTCGAACGCGAAGGTCGAGTCGCAGACCGCCTTGGGATAGTAGGTCTGACCGAGGATGTTCCAGGTCTTGCCGGCGTAGCCGGAGCCGTTCTCGGTGATGCCCTTTTGCAGATCAGCCATCGGATGCTCCTTGCGCGAATGGTCTCGGTGCGGCGCCCAGCCTGCCACGGCGGGCGCCCGCATGACCATAGCTCGGCCGGTCTGATCGGTGGCCGGCGCGGCGACAT
>JBEKZK010000882.1:0-2738 GCA_049509935.1 Xanthobacteraceae bacterium
CGGGCACAAAGACCTGCTCGCGGCTCAAAGTGCGGTTCGTCGGGGAAATTATCTGGGTGGCTGCGCGTGTCGGTCCCGGTTATCCGGCCGAAGCGAGCTTCCTTGTCGAAGACAATTTCGACAATCCGCAATATGGCAGCGGCAAAATCATAAAAGCTTCCTTTTACGTTCAATACAACGACGTTCATTTTGGCCGTTCGGAAATAAACCGAAAACTGGGCGCGAATCACTTTTGGTTTCAGGATCGCAACGACGCAAATCTTGTTCTTAAGCTGCTTCCGGGTCACGATCAGCCAGAGACTCCCGTTGCGTATGTATGTGCCTTCAAAGAAGGTGAACAGGTTTTATTGTCGTATTTTTTAAAGAGGTCGCCACCGCGTCCGTGATCCCCACCGCATCCGTGGTGATTGGATGACTTCCGTTGTTGGCACCGAGCGCTGCCACTCGGGAAGCGAAAGCCGCGGGTGGCGCCTTCGAGCCCGAGAACCAGCTTCCTGTGCCTCCAGGAGCATACCAATGACTTGTAAAACCGGATCAATCGGCGAGTTCATGAAGTGGACAAAACGCGTCGTCACCGACCCAAACGCGGTGGCGGCTACGCTGAAGCGCTGGTTTGACAACGATGAGACTGCCGCAAAGGTGCTCGGAACAACGACGTCGCCGGAGGAGTGGTGAGACCCTTGTCGGAGGATAGCCTTGCTCTCCTGCATTTGATAGCCACGGTGAAGCCCGGTTCCCTGCGCGAGTTGGCGACCCTCTCGAAGCGCAAGGAATCCAATCTATCGCGCACGCTCGAAAAGCTGCGCGAGGCTGGGATCGTGGACTTCGAGGAGGGTCCCGGACAAACGCGAGCGCCGCGGCTCATGGCACGCCGAGTGACTCTCGACCTTGATCTCGTTGGTCCGGGAAGCGTGGTTTCATAACCTATGTGCGCAGCGACTCGCGTGCTCATGCCTGGAACGAACGTGAATGAAATGAATGTCCAGCCCGTCGATCTCGGCAGCAGCCCTTGGCTCGCCACGCTGTCCCGCGCCGGAACCCGCAACCGCGCCGGGCCGCAAAAAATTTCGAGATGGGGGTTGACAATATCGAAAACTAAAGTTATCGATGGTTATACCCCGTCGATGACGCGGCCCGACCAGCCCAGACCCATCCAACCCGCACGTCGGGACCCGGGAGGCCCCATGCTCGACACCGAACGCACCGCCACGGGCCGCTTTCCGCCCGGCGACAGCGGCAATCCCGCCGGCCGTCCGCCCGGCTCGCGCGACAAGAGCACCCTTGCGGTCGAGGACGCGCTGGCCGCCCGAGCCGAGGAGGTGGTCGACGCGCTGGTCCGCGCGGCCTGCGAGGGGAACGGGGCGGCCTTGCGCATCTGCTTCGATCGTCTGGCGCCGCCGGCCAAAGGGCGGCCGGTGCGGTTCCCGCTGCCGCCGCTCGGGTGCCGCGACGACGTGATCGCCGCCGGGGCCGCTATCGTGATGGGGATGGCCGACGGTGACCTGACGCCGGCGCAGGCCCGGGACATGCTCGAGGTGCTCCAGGCCTTCGCCAAGTTGCTGCCGTCGCCGCCGAAGGCCGGGCGGGCCGCCGCGCCACGCCGGCAGCCTCCGGCGCCTGCAGAGACCTGTAGATCACCCGATGTCGGGCGCGCGATTGCCGCGACGCCGGCCGAGCCCGGCGGCGCGCTCGCGACAGGGAGGCGGAAGCGAAGTCCCGACCCGCCGCCGGATCCCGCGCCGCCCGCTCGCCCGCCGCTGTTCGCCTCGTCCGGCGATCCGGTCGCCGACGGGCGCTACGACCGGGCGCGCCAACGTGAGGAGGCGGGCGACCCGACGGCCGCCGCCGAGCTTCTGCTCCAGGCTGTGGAGATCGCGCCGAGCTTTGCGTCCGCCTGGTTTGCGCTCGGCGAGCTGCGGGAACGGCAGAACGACCGGCCCGGCGCCATCGCGGCGTTCCAAAAGGCCCGCGAGGCCGATCGCGGCGATCGCCACGGTGCCGGCCTGCGGCTGGTCCGGCTCGGCGAGGCCGTCGCCGGAGAGCCGATGTCGCAAAGCCATGTGCGGGCGCTGTTCGATCACTTGGCCCCGCGCTTCGATGCCGAGCTCATCGCCAACCACGCCTATCGCGGGCCGAAACTGCTGCGCCAGGCGGTGGAGACGGTGGCCGGCGCCGGCGCCCGCTTCGAGCGCATGCTCGATCTCGGGTGCGGCACCGGGTTCGCCGCCTCGGCGTTCGCGCCGATGTACCGCACCGCGGTCGGCATCGATCTCTCGCCGGCGATGATCGAGATCGCCCGGCGCAAGGGCCGCTATGTGGATCTCGCCGTCGCCGACATGACCGAGCGGCTGACCCAGGAGCCGAGCTCGTCCGCCGACCTCGTGGTCGCGGCGGATGTCTTCACCTACCTGGCCGATCTCGAGCCGGTCTGTCGCGAGGCGGCGCGGGTGCTCATGCCGGGCGGGCTCTTCGCCTTCTCGGTCGAGACCCATCCGGGCGGCGCCGTCATTCTCGGCGAGAAGTTGCGTTATGCCCACGCCATCGGCCACGTCAGCGCCGCGCTCGACGCCGCCGGCCTCGGGATCCGCGTTCGCGATCCGGCCCCGATCCGCCACGAAGACGGCATTGCGGTGCCCGGGCTCATCGTCGTGGCATCGCCGGCGCGGCCGCCGCCCGGCAGGGCCGCCCGCGGCGTCCCCAGGGGGCGCGGGTGAGCATGTGTCACAGATCCTGTTTGG
>JBEKZK010000883.1:0-2732 GCA_049509935.1 Xanthobacteraceae bacterium
CGGGTGGTCAGCGCCGCCGCGGCGCTCGCGCCGAGCCGCCGGCCGGTCACGATGCCGGCCGCAATCGCCAGCACGTTCTTGGCCGCGCCGCCGATCTCGACGCCGCGCACGTCGGTCGAATGATAGGGCCGGAACGTCGCCGAGCCGAGCGCGTGGGCGAGCGCGCGGGCGAGCGCGTCGTCGGCGCACGCCAGCGTCACCGCGGTGGGCAGCCCGCGGCCGACGTCGGCCGCAAAGCTCGGGCCGGACAGGATGGCGGGGACCGCGTCCGGCAGGATCGCGGCGATCACCTCGGTCATGAACAGCCGTGTGTTGCGCTCGATCCCCTTGGCGCAGGCGACGACCGGAATCTTACCGTCGCGCAGCGCCGGCGCCAGTGCGGTCGCGGCGGGGCGCACCGCCTGCGCCGGGACCGCCAGCAGCACGGCATCGGCCTCGGCGACCTGCGCCACCGAGGTCGTCGCCAGCACCCGACCGTCGATCCGGATGCCGGGCAGCTTCGGGCTCTCGCCGGCGGTGGCGATCGCCTCGATGGCGGCGGGATCGCGGCCCCACAGCGTCACCTGCCGGCCTGCCCGCACCGCGACGTTCGCCAGCGCGCTGCCCCAGGCCCCGGCGCCGACCACGGCGATGCGCGCGATGCTCACGACCGCAGCTCCTCCAGCGGCCAGCGGGCGCGCGGGCTCGCTTCAAAGGTGTCGATCAGGCCGCGCCCGATACGCTCGGCGCCGGCCCAGGCGATCATCGCGCCGTTGTCGGTGCACAGCGCCGGCGGCGGCGCGATCAGCGTGGTGCCGGCCTCGCCGGCGACGCGGGTCAGCGCGCGGCGGATCGCCTCGTTGGCAGCGACGCCGCCGGCCACGACCAGCGCGGTGGGCCCGCCGAAACGGTCGCGGAACAACCGCAGGCCGGCGCGCAGGCGGTCGCACACCACGTCGACGACCGCCTGCTGGAACGCCGCGCACAGATCGGCGACGTCCTGGTTGGACAGCGGGGCGATCTTCTCGGCTTCCAGGCGCAGCGCCGTCTTCAAGCCGGACAGCGAGAAATCCGGCTCGGCACGCCCGATCATCGGCCGCGGCAGCACGAAGCGCTCGCCGTGCCCGCGGGCGGCCTCGCGCTCGACCTCGGGTCCGCCCGGATA
The DNA here is from genome assembly GCA_049509935.1 of Xanthobacteraceae bacterium. Taxonomy (GTDB): domain Bacteria; phylum Pseudomonadota; class Alphaproteobacteria; order Rhizobiales; family Xanthobacteraceae; genus AP-16. The sequence goes on from JBEKZK010000883.1 coordinate 1,145, forward strand.
GGGGAGGCCGAGCAGCTTGGCGGTCTTGTCGAAGGCCTCCCCGATCGCATCGTCGACCGTGGTGCCGAGCCGCACGTACTTTCCGACGTCGAGGACCGCGGCGATCTGGGTGTGGCCGCCCGAGGCGAGGAACAGGCAGTATGGAAACGTCGCGCCGTCGGTCAGCCGCGCGGTCAGCGCGTGCGCCTCCAGATGGTTGACGGCGACGAACGGCTTCTTGGCGACCAGCGCGATCGCCTTGGCGGTGGTCAGTCCGACGATCACGCCGCCGATCAGGCCGGGTCCCGCCGCCGCCGCGACGCCGTCCAGCGCCGCGAACCCGATCTTGGCACCGACCATCGCCTCGGCGATCACCAGATCGAGCGTCTCGACGTGGGCCCGCGCCGCGATCTCCGGCACCACCCCGCCGTAGGCGGCGTGCTCGGCGATCTGCGACAGCACCACGTTCGACAAGATCTCGCCGCCACCGTCGGGGCGCCGGGCCACCACCGCGGCGGCGGTCTCGTCGCACGTCGTCTCGATGCCGAGCACCAGCATCAGGTCACTCGGTAACTCTGCTCGTGTTGTGTATGATCGTTCCAGGTCACCCTTCCGCGTAGCACTGCGAGGCAGAAACGTGCAATCCTCGGCCCCTTCGTCTTTCCTGCGCATCGGCACGCGCGGCAGTCCGCTGGCGCTGGCGCAGGCGCACGAGGTGCGCGACCGGCTCGCCCGCGCCCATGGGGTCGACCCGGCGGCGATCGCCATCGTGGTGATCCGCACCTCGGGCGACCGCATCCAGGATCGCCCGCTCTCCGAGGTCGGCGGCAAGGGCCTGTTCACCAAGGAGATCGAGGAGGCGCTGGTTGCCGGCACCATCGACCTGGCGGTGCACTCCGCCAAGGACATGCCGACGGTGCTGCCCGAGGGGCTCGTGCTCGCCGTCTGCCTGGAGCGCGAGGACGTGCGCGACGCGCTGATCAGCCACAAGGCTTTCAGCCTGGTCGACCTGCGCGAAGGCGGCGTGGTCGGCACCGCGTCGTTGCGCCGGCAGGCCATGATCCGGCGCCGCCGTCCGGACCTGACGGTCGTGTCATTGCGCGGCAATGTGCAGACGCGCCTGCGCAAGCTCGAGGAGGGCCATGTCGACGCCACCGTGCTGGCGCTCGCCGGCCTGCGCCGCCTCGGGCTCGCGGCGGCGGCGACCGCCGTGATGGAGGTGGACGAATTTCTCCCCGCCGTCGGCCAGGGCGCGATCGCGCTGGAGACCCGGGCCGACGATCGCCGGACCCGCGATCTGCTGGCGGCCGTCGATCATCCCGACACCACGGTGGCGCTCGGCGCCGAGCGGGCGTTTCTCGGCGTCCTCGACGGCTCCTGCCGGACGCCGATCGCCGGCCACGCGACGATCCGCGACGGACGCCTGAGCTTTCGCGGCATGGTGTTGCGGCCGGATGGCAGCGAGGCGCATGAAACCTCGCGCGCCGGGACGGCGGACGCCGCGCCGGCGCTCGGCGCCGATGCCGGGCGCGAGCTCACGGACCGCCTGCCGGCCGATTTCGTCGCCCCAGCGTGAGCCCGTGCGGCTGCTGCTGACCCGGCCCGAACC
>JBEKZK010000884.1:0-2730 GCA_049509935.1 Xanthobacteraceae bacterium
CGAGGGAGCTAGCCGATGAACAACCTGTCCGAGGTCACGGCCATCCGGGCGCGCCGCGCCGAGCCGGTCGATGCGTCGGCGCCCAACTACGGTCAGACCATCCTCGTCTTCCAGGGCGGTGGAGCCCTGGGTGCCTATCAGGCCGGCGTCTATCAGGCGCTGCACGAGGCGGGGATCGAGCCCGACTGGATCATCGGCACGTCGATCGGCGCCATCAACGCGGCCCTGATCGCCGGAAACGCCGCGCCGGACCGCATGCCGCGCCTGGAGGAATTCTGGCGTCTCATGCAACAGAGCCCGGGTTGGGGCACGCCCTCGATCTGGCCGGGGGCTGCCGACGCGCACTCCTATTGGGCGACATTGATCGGCGGGATCCCGGCGTTCTTTGAGCCCAATCCGTGGGCTTTCCTCGGCGCGCATTTCCCCCTCGGCGCGGACCGCGCCGGATACTATTCGACCGAGCCGTTGCGGCAGACACTGCTCGGTCTGGTCGACTTCTCGCGACTCAACCAGTGCACGCCCCGCCTCACCGCGGGGGCCGCGCACGTGCGCACCAGCGCGATGTGCTATTTCGACACCCGCGACGGCGCCATCACGGTCGACCACATCATGGCATCTGGTGCGCTGCCTCCGGCCTTTCCGCCGATCCGCATCGACGGCGAGCTCTACTGGGACGGAGGCATTCTGTCCAACACGCCGACCGAGGCGATCTTCGACGACGATCCCCGGCGCGACGCACTGATCTTCGCCGTCCATGTTTGGAACCCGATCGGGCCGGAGCCCGAGACGATGTGGGACGTGCTGCACCGCCACAAGGACATCCAGTATTCCAGCCGGGTGGCGAGCCACATCGCGCGGCAGCGCCAGGTCCATCGCCTGCGGCACGTGATCGGCGAGCTGGTCAAGCATGTTCCGGAAGCCGCGCGCCAGGGTGCGGAGGTGCGCGAGCTCGGCGGCTATGGCTGTCTGACCCGGATGCACGTGATCCGCTTGCTGGCGCCGCGTCTCGACAACGAGAGCCACACAAAGGACGTCGACTTCACGCCGGCGGGCATCCGCAGGCGTTGGGAAGCGGGCTACGCGGCGACGCGCCAGGCGGTGGAGAAACGACCATGGGAGCGCGCGTGCGACCCGCTCGAGGGCGTGATACTCCACGAGCAGAGGCCGGACGTGGTCTAGTTCAGGTCTAGTTCAGCGTCTCCGAAGCTCGAGGGCTCAGCCGGCGTTCTCGAGCGCGCGGATCAGCTCCTCGATGGACACCCGACGGCGAAAGTCCGGATCGATGAAGCGCGCTGCAACGCGCCCGTCGGTCCCCACCACGAACGTCGCCGGTATGGGCAGCATCCACGACCCGTTGCCCTGATAGTCGGGCAGCGAACGGCCGAAGGACGACAGCAGCCGCTCCAGGTCAGGACCGATCCAGATGGCGAGGCTCAGCATCAGGGCATAGCCGTTGTCGATGTCGGTCAGCACCGGAAACCGCGACCCGGCGTCGGCTTTGAATTCAGCGGCGAATTGCTGCCGCTCCGGCATGACCGCCACGAACTGGGCGCCGGGACGCGCGATTTCGCGTGGAAGCTCGGCGAACGCCCGGCCGCTGATCCGGCACCACGGGCACCAGTGGCCACGGTGAAACGTGATGGCGACGGGGCCCTCACGCAACAAGGCCTCGAGGCTCACCAGGTGTCCGGCCTCGTCAGGCAGCACGAACGGCGGCATCGGCTCGCCGGCTCCCGGCGCGGTCGCTCCGGCCCCGCTGGCCGCCAGGCGCCCCACCAGTCGATCGATCGCATCCGCATATTCCGGGATAAGCCGACGGACGGCAGCCGAATACGCCTCCAGCCGTTCCGCCAGCGAGGCATCCATGTCCCGGTATCGGGCGAAGGCCTCGCGAAGAGCAGAGATCCGAGCCGACGTCATGAACACTCCTGGCCATGATCCGGCCGGTCACCGCAGATCCAAAGATATGGAGAGCCAAAAATGGGGAGCCCCCCATCAGCATAGTCGGCGAGCGACGCCGCCACCATACCATTTGAGGGATTGCCAATGCACGCCGGCTATCGATCGAGCCGGACCGGTCCCGCCACGCCGTTAGCCGAATAGCGATCGGCTATCGACTCCAGAGCCAGGCGGCATTTCCGTTGCACGCCGTTTTTCCCGATCCTCGGCGTCGCCCCCGGCAACCGCGCCCGGGCCACGGATCCGCACGCGTGGAAGGGACAACTGGCCATGACCGACATGACCCGCCTCGCAGATATCGGCCGCACGGCGGCGCATACCGCGCGGCATGCGCTGCAGCGCAGCGTCGTGATCGGGCTGACTGCCTTTCTGACGGTGGTCGATCTGTTCGCCACCCAGGCCATCCTGCCGTCGCTCGCCAGGGCCTACGGGGTCACGCCGGCCGCGATGGGCTTCGCCGTCAATGCCAGCACGTTCGGCATGGCGGTCGGCGGTCTCGGAGTCGCGTTCCTCAGCCGCTGGATCGACCGCCGGCTCGGCATCCTGATCAGCCTCGCCGTGCTGGCGATCCCGACGTCGCTGCTGTCCGTCGCGCCGGATCTCACGACATTCGCGATCCTGCGTGTCGCCCAGGGCCTGTGCATGGCATCGGCCTACACCCTGACGCTCGCCTATCTGGGCGAGCAATGCAGCGCCACCGACGCCGGCGGCGCTTTCGCGGCCTACATCGCGGGAAATGTCGCCAGCAATCTGGTCGGACGCCTGTTATCG
>JBEKZK010000885.1:0-2729 GCA_049509935.1 Xanthobacteraceae bacterium
CGGTTCGGCGCTCGCGGCCGGCGGGCGCGGCGGCGGGGACGGCCGCCGGCGTTGCGGCGGTCGCCAGTGCCGCGAGGATCACCTCGGCGACGCCGAAGTGACGGTCGAGCGCCGCGCCGTCGGACTGGCCCATCGGCCACAACGCGTCCGCCGCGACTGCGGCTTCCTCCGGGAGGGCGCCGCGATCCACCAGCTCGCGGACCTGGCCGGGGGTCGCCATGCCGACGTCGGCGGGCAGCTCGCCGAGCAGGGCGAGCCGGGCCGCCGCCGCGGTGCCGAGGACTCTTGCCAGCAACGGCAGCGCTTCCTCGGCAAAGCCGCCGGCAGCGAGCACGCGCGCCATGCGCAGCGACCGCTCGGCCTGCCGGCGCAGCTCGAGCCCGCGCGCCGCCGGGTCGGCGGCCTTCTCGACGGCGAATTCGGGCGCGCGGTGCAGCACGCGCATCGGTCCCTCGCCTAGCCTGACCAGCCCGCTGGCCGCGAGCCGCCGCATGGCGAGAAAGGTCGCGCGATCGATCAGCTCGATCGCCGGCCCGGCGCCGTCGGCCCGCGCCAGCAGCCGCGCGGTCTCCGCCGCCAGCGCCCCGGCATCGAGGTCGAGCACCGCCAGCAGCCGCGGCATGCCGTCGGCCCCGGTACGCGCCTCGATCAGCAGCGCCCGCTCGCCATGACGGCGCAGCAGATCCTCGGCCAGCGCCTCCTCGGCGAACACGATGCGCGGCGTCGCCTTTTCGGCCGCCTCCATCATCGCCTGCATGCGCTCGATGAAGGCGGCGCGGCCGGACGGCATCTTGAGCTTGGCGAGGTCGCCGCGGCCGTCGAGCACGCCGTCGGCGAGCGCCTGCTTGTGGCCGAGCAGATGCAGGATGCCGTGCTCGATCGAGCCCTCGCACACCAGGTTGACCACGGTCACCGACCGCGTCTGGTTCTTGCGCCAGGCCCGGGCGATGCGCTGCTCGAGCCGCGCCGGGTTCCACGGCAGGTCGACGTTGACGACCGCGCTCGCGACCTGGAGATTGAGCCCGACGCTGCCGCTGTCGGTCGACAGAAACAGCCGGCAGGCCGGATCGTTCTTGAAGCGCACGATCTCGGCGCGGCGGCGCTGCTGCGGCACCGAGCCGGTGTGCCATGCGGTCTCCACGCCCATCTCGGCGGCGAGCTCGCGAACCAGCTGCAGCATGCGCTCCCACTCGGAGAACACGATGATCTTGCGATCGGGCTCTTCCAGCAGATCGCCGATCACGCGCTCGAGCTCCTCGAGCTTTGGGCTCACCCGGCAGCTCGGGTCGAGGATCGCCGGGGTGTCGCACACCATGCGCATGCAGGCGAGCAGCTGCTGCAGGCGCTCGAACTCGGCGGGAAGCAGCGGCCGCCGCTGGGCGATCTGGATGAGGCGCGCGGCGGGCTTCTGGTAGTCCTCGTAGTACTCGCGCTGCTCGTCCACCATGGGCACGAAGAAGGTTTTCACGGTGCGGCCGGGCAATTCGGTCTCGACGTCGCTCTTGCGCCGGCGCAGCATCACCGGCGTGATGCGCTCGCGCAGCTGCGCGAGGTTCTTGTAGTCGATCGGGCGGCCGCGCTCGTCGAGCTGATAGAAGTCGCGATTGAAGCGGAACAGCGGACCGAGCAGCTCCGGATCGAGGTACTGGACGATCGAGTAAAGCTCGTCGATCCGGTTCTCGACCGGCGTGCCGGTCAGCACGAAGGCGTAGGGCGCGCGCAGCGATTTCACGCGCCGCGCCGTCTTGGTCTGCCAGTTCTTGATGCGCTGCGCCTCATCGAGCACCACCACGTCGGGCGCCAGCAGCTCGTTGATGTCCTCGGCGTCGCCGAGCACCTGCTCGTAGTTGACGATGTTGAAGAAGGTCGGGTCGCGATAGGCCGCCAGCCGCTGCGGCCGGGCGCCGAAGATCGCCCGCGCCGGACGCTCGGTGAAGCGCGCGATCTGCTCCTCCCACTCCGCCTTGAGCGAGGCCGGGCACACCACCAGGACCTTGGTGATGCCGCGGCGCTGGGCCAGCAGCTCGCACGCCGCGATCGCCTGGATGGTCTTGCCGAGCCCCATCTCGTCGGCGAGCAGCGCCCGCTCGCCGAACGCGAGGTGCAGCATGCCGTCGCGCTGATAGGACAGCAGCGGCGATTTCAGCAGATCGAAGCTCGCCCTGCCGGCCTCGACCTCGGCGACGAACGCGGCGCGCGCCTCCTCGCGGGCGCGCTGCCGGCGCTGGCGATCGAGCCAGGGCGCGAAGTGGCGCGACAGCCGGACCTGTCGCCGGACCCCGTCGGGGGCCGTCCGCCACGCGCCGATCAACGCCTCGATGGTCTCGCGTGCCGGGTCCAGCGTGCCGTCGGTCGCCAGGAACGGCGCGATCCAGTCGCGCACCGCGCGCAGCCCGGCGCCATCGCCGGCGGGCCAGACGACCACGGGCATCGCACGGTCCCGCCGGTCGAGAAAGATCTCGACCCGCCGGTTGCCCGCCGCGGCGGCGTCGCGGAACGCGGTGCGGCGCCGCCGCAACGCTTCGATCACGCCCTCGATGTGCTTGCAGGTGCCGAGCCGGTTGACGCGGTGATCGATGCAGCCGCACGAATTGGCGAAGCCGTCGAGGCTCCGGATCTCGACCTCGTAGAATCCGCCGCTGCCCGACTGCGCCCGGAACGAGCCGAACACCGGGTGCTCCGGCTCCAGTGCCTCCACGGCGACGATCTCAGCGCTGCCGCGCCACCGG
>JBEKZK010000886.1:0-2724 GCA_049509935.1 Xanthobacteraceae bacterium
CGCCATCGCGCTCTACCGGGCGCTGCGCGCAACGCCGGGCCAGGACGTCGGTGCCGCGCTCGCCCGCTACGAGGCGCAGCGGCGCGACGAGGTGGAGCGGACCCAGCATGCCGCCGACGTGTCGCTGGTGTGGTTCGAGCAGGTGAGGCGATTGTGGACCATGAACCCGGTCCGCTTCGCCTTCGGGCTGATGACGCGCTCCAAGGCGATCACCTACGACAACCTGGCGCTGCGCGCGCCCGAGTTCGTCGCCGATGTCGACCGTGCGTTCGCCGCCGAGGCGGGGGTGCAGGGGGGCGACGCCGCGACCGCGCCGGCGAAGCCGCCGATGTTCCAGCCGTTCCGCCTGCGCGGCATGACCATCGCCAATCGGGTCGTGGTATCGCCGATGTGCCAGTACTCGGCGGTGGACGGCCTGCCCGGCGACTGGCACCTGGCGCACTACGGCGCGCGGGCGATCGGCGGCGCCGGGCTCATGTTCACCGAAATGACCGACGTATCGGCCGATGCCCGCATCACTCCGGGCTGCGCCGGCATGTACACCGACGCCCACGAGGCCGCGTGGAAGCGCATCGTCGACTTCGTGCACGCCCACTCGGCGGCGAAGTTCTGCATGCAGCTCGGCCATGCGGGCCGCAAGGGCGGCACGCGGCTGATGTGGGAGGGAATCGACGAGCCGCTGCCGGAGGGCGGCTGGCCGATCATCTCGGCGTCGCCGCTTCCGTATTTTCCTCACAGCCCGGTCCCCGCCGAAATGACGCGGTCGGACATGGACCGGGTGATCGCGGACTTCGCCGCGGCCGCGCGCCGCGCCGACCGCGCCGGCTTCGACATGCTGGAGCTGCATGCCGCGCACGGCTATCTGCTCGCGAGCTTCATCTCGCCGCTCACCAACGTCCGTGAGGACGCCTGTGGCGGGGCGCTGGCCGGCCGCATGCGCTTTCCGCTGGAAGTGTTCGGCGCGCTGCGCCGGACCTGGCCGGACCACAAGCCGATGTCGGTGCGCATCTCGGCGACCGACTGGAAGGACGGGGGGCTGACCGGCGAGGAGTCGGTGGAGGTGGCGCGCATGTTCGCCGCCGCCGGCTGCGACCTGATCGACGTGTCGGCGGGGCAGACGGTGGCGGACGACGCGCCGATCTACGGCCGCATGTTCCAGACCCCGTTCTCCGACCAGATCCGCAACGAAGCCGGCCTCGCCACCATGTGCGTCGGCGCGATCACAACCGCCGACCAGGTCAATACCATCGTGGCCGCCGGCCGCGCCGATCTGGTCGCGCTCGCCCGTCCGCATCTGGTCGACCCCTCGTTCACGCTGCGCGCCGCCGCCTGGTATGCCGTCGACATCGGATGCCCACCGCAGTATCTCGCCGGCAAGGACCAGATCTTCCGCAACAGCGTTCGCGATCGCCAGGATGTGTCGGAGCTGCGCCGCAAGGCGAAGCCCAAGCCGCACGCAACGACCTGGAAACAGGCCGCCGAGTGAACATCCATTCTGATGTGCGGTGCAAACGCCATGCCCGGCACTGATCGCCCGAAGTCACCCGTCGTCTTCATCCACGGTATCGGTGGCGGCGCGCGGCTGTGGGCCCCGCAGATGGCGAGCTTCTCCGCCGCGGGTTTCGATCCGGTGGCCATCGACCTGCCGGGCTATGGCGACCGGCCCGCGGTCGACCGCATGGATTTCGAGGGCCTCGCCGCCGACGTCGAGGCCACGATCGAGCGCCGGGGCCTCGCGCATCCGGTGCTGGTCGGCCATTCCATGGGCGGCATGGTGGCGCAGACGGCGTTGCGTCGCCGCCCCGACGGCTACGCGGCGGCGGTACTGGTGTGCACCAGCCCGGCCTTCGGCAACGCATCGGGGGACTTCCAGCGGGCCTTCGTCGCCGAGCGGCTGGCGCCACTGGACGCCGGCAAGACCATGGCGGAGGTCGCGCGCGCTGTGGTCGGAGCGATGGGACCTGATCCCGATCCCGGCGGCCGTGCGCTCGCCATCGAGGCGATCGCCGCCACCACGGAAAGCACCTATCGGGCCGCCGTCCATTGCCTGGTCGGCTTCGATGAGCGGGCGAGCCTCGGTGCGATCCGCATCCCGATCCTCTGCCTTGCCGGCGAGCACGACCGGATGGCGCCCCCGTCCGGGATGGAGCGGATGGCGGGAAAGATTGCCGGCGCCGGTTATATCCAGCTGTCCGGCGTCGGGCACTTTCCCAGTCTCGAGGCGCCGGCCGCGTTCGATGCGGCGGTGATCGAGTTCCTCCACCACGTACCCGAACCGCAGCCGGGCTGACGATGGGCGCCGATATCGATGGCCACGACGCCGACGCCCCGATCTTCGCCCCGCGGGCGTTCCGGCTGAGCGAACCCGACGCCGACCTGATCGCCAGGGCCCGGGCGTTCGGCCGCCGCGTGCTGGCGCCGCGCGCCGCCGGGCACGACCGCGAGGCGACGTTCCCGATCGAGAATTTTCGCGACATGCACCGCGAGCGCCTGCTCGGCATTTGCATCCCGCGGGAGCACGGCGGCACCGGGGCGGATTTCCGCACCTACGGCCTCGCCGCGGCCGAGCTCGGCCGCTACTGCGGCGCCACCGCGCTGTCGTGGAACATGCACGTTTGCTCGACCCTGTGGTCGGGGGCGCTCGCCGACGACCTGGAGATGAGCGTCGAGGAACGTGGCGCCCACCGGGCGCGGCGCGAAGCCCACTATCGTCGCATTCTCGAT
>JBEKZK010000887.1:0-2719 GCA_049509935.1 Xanthobacteraceae bacterium
GCCCAAGGCCGGGCATGACAACGGGGAGGGTGTGCGTCAAGTGTCGAGCTCGCGGGCTCGGGAACAATACGCCAACGGGGGGTCGAAATCATGCGGACGCTGCGCGCCTTCGTTTTTCTGACCGTGCTGGCGGGCTGGGGCCTGCTGGCTACGCCATGCGCCCACGCCCAGGCCGAGGGCTCGGCCGAGGCCATCAAGGTCGCCACCGAGCTGATGGCCGTGCTGTCGAAGGACATGGTCGCGCAGATGAGCGGACAGATGACCGCCCAGATATGGCCGACCGTCGAGCAGGAGCTGCACAAGGCCCGTCCGGACATCGATGCGGCGACGCTGTCGGAGCTGCGCGCCGAGTTCGAGCGCCTGCAGCTCGAGTATCTGGCCGACGTGATGAAGGGCGCGCCGGTGGTCTACGCCAAATATTTCTCGGCGCAGGAGCTGCGCGACATGCTGGCGTTCTACCGCACGCCTACGGGCGAGAAGTCGCTGCGGGTGCTGCCACAGGTGATGTCGGAATTCTTGGGCGACTTGATGCCGCGGCTGCAGGAGGTCCAGCAGAAGACGACCGAGTCGTTCCAGAAGATTTTGCGGCAGAAGGGGTACATGAAGTAGCAAAAAGCGGCCCCAGCCGGCTGTGGCGGTTCGGCTGGGGCCCATGGGGGACAGACTGCCGCGTGACGGCAATGTCATCACGAGGCACGCCGAGTGATAGTCATCCAATGTAACAGCGGTATGACTGCTTCTGGACATGCTCTCACGCCGAGCGGGCGAGCGCCCCGTCGATCATCGCGGTGGTGTTGTCGATGCCGTAGACCGCCACGAAGGAGCCGAAGCGCGGGCCCTTCTGCTGGCCGAGCAGCACCTGGTAGAGCATGTTGAACCATTCGAGCGACACGCCCGGCTTGCCGTCCCTGGTCTTGATCTTGCCGGTGTGGTCGAGGAACGGCTCGCGCCGGCCGATCTCGTAGACCACGTCCTGGATCTGCTCGGCGGTGGCGTCGGCCGGCAGCTGCGCCAGCGCGTCGCGGAGATCCGCCAGCGCCGCGCGCTCGGCCTCGGTCGGGTGGCGGAAGGTCTTTTCCGGCAGCACGAAGTCGCGGAAATAGTGGATCGCGTAGGCCACCATGGCGTCGAGCCGCGGATGGCTCTGCGCCGTCACGCCGGGCCAGTAGCGGCCGATGAAGCCCCAGAGGGTCGCGGCATTCTCGGCGTTCGAAGCGGAGACGAGGTTGAGCAGCATCGCGAACGAGACCGAGATTTCCGGCTCCGGCGGATCGCCGGAATGGATGTGCCACACCGGATTGGCCAGGCGCCTCACCGGGTCCTGCCGCCGGTAGGCCTCGAGGTGCTGCTGATACTCGTCGACGTGGCGCGGGATCACGTCGAAGTACAGCCGCTTGGCGGCGCGCGGCTCGCGGTACATGAACAGCGACAGGCTCTCGGTACCGGCGTAGCGCAGCCATTCGTCGATGGTGAGCCCGTTGCCCTTCGACTTGGAGATCTTCTGTCCCTTGTCGTCGAGAAAGAGCTCGTAGATGAAGCTCTCGGGCGGCACGACGCCGAGCGCCCGGGCGATCTCGCCGGACAGCCTGACCGAATCGATCAGATCCTTGCCGGCCATCTCGTAGTCGATGCCGAGCGCTACCCAGCGCATCGCCCAGTCGGCCTTCCACTGGCACTTGACGCGGCCGCCGGTGACCGGGGTTTCCATTCGCTCGCCGCTGTCCGGGTCGACATACGTGATGGTGCCGGCGGCAACGTCGCGGGCGACCATCGGCACCTGCAGCACCTTGCCGGTGCGCGGCGAGAGCGGCAGGAACGGCGAATAGGTGGCGCGGCGCTCCGGCCCGAGCGTCGGCAGGATGATCTTCATCACCTGGTCGTAGGCCGCGAGCATCGCCAGCAGCGTCGCATCGAAGCGGCCCGACAGGTAGATCTCGGTCGAGGACAGGAACTCGTAGTCGAACCCGAAGCGATCCAGGAAGGCGCGCAGCCGGGCATTGTTGGCGGCGCCGAACGAGGGATGCTCGTTGGAGAACGGGTCGGGCACACGGCTCAGCGGCTCGCCGAGATGCCTGGTCAGCATCTCCCGATTGGGCACGTTGTCCGGCACCTTGCGCAGCGCATCCATGTCGTCGGAAAACGCGATCAGGCGGGTCTTGATGCGGTCATCGGTCAGCACGCGAAAGGCGTGGCGCACCATGGTGGTGCGCGCGACCTCGCCGAAGGTGCCGATATGCGGCAGTCCGGACGGACCGTAGCCGGTCTCGAACAGCACCTCGTCCTTCACTTCGCCCTTCACCTGGTCCTTGGGCTTCTTCTTCAGCCGCGCGACAATCGCCTTCGCCTGCTCGAACGGCCAGGCGTTGGATTGTTCGGCAAGCGCGCGCAGCTGTGACGGATCGATCGTGGACATTTTGGAAGTGGGTCTCCAAGAAAGGCAAAGGCGGAATTGCTTTGTCGCTTGCGCTCTGCGCAACGACAAGCGGCGTAGGGTGGGCAAAGCGAAGCGTGCCCACCGCCACTGGGATGGTGGGCACGGCGCTAACAGCGCCTTGGCCCACCCTACGAAATATTACCGAATACACTACCCTAGAACGGGCTCACCGAGAAATAGCGCAGCCACAGGTCGGTATAGCGGCCTTTTTCCCAGACCCGGAACAGCGCCCAGTTCAGTGCCTGGCGCAACAGGTCGTTGCCCTTGCGCACGGCGATCCCGATG
>JBEKZK010000888.1:0-2714 GCA_049509935.1 Xanthobacteraceae bacterium
GATGGAACGCGAAGCGGCAGCTGACGACATCGAACGATCGATCGGCGAACGGCAGCGCGTACACGTCTCCCAGCCGCCACGAGACATTGCGCAATCCGCGCCGCGCCGCGAGCCCGCGCGCCTGCTCCAGCATCGCCTCGGTGGCATCGAGGCCGACGCTGTGGCGAGCCCTCCGGGCGAACGCCGCGACGACGGTGCCGGGTCCGCACGCGACGTCGAGCGTCTCGTCTCCGGCGAGCGGCGCCGCGACATCGACCAGCAGCGCCAGGGCGGCATCGTTGTGGAGGGCCGGCGAGCGGGCGAAGCCCTCGGCCTGCCGACTGAACTGATCCTCGATCAGCGATTGGTGCCGGTCAGAAGATTCGGCACCATCTGCCTGCCTGTGCACCATCTGCTCTCCGCGGCGACGGCACGATGCCGGAAACCCACTGTGCCACAAACCCCGTCGAGGACCAAGGCGGCGGGCCGGGGTCGCGAGATCACCTCGCGACCTGACCCATGGTTCCCGCGCGCGTGGTACATCACGTCGAAGCGGCGGCCCGGCGCGTTGCCGGAGAACACCAGGCTGAGGGCGCGGCCGCTGATCGGATCGAGCGTGGCGATCGCCGGCCCGCCGGCGGGCGCGCTGTCGGCGAGAACCGCGCTCGCCGGCTCGTCGGGCGGCAGCACGATGCGGCTCGGCAGCAGCAGATGGACCGGGGGACGCCCGAACGTCTCGGCGAGCGCTGCAAAGAACGAGCCCTGCAGAAACCCCAGCGCCGCCCGCGGGTCATGCCACACGATTCGGCGACAGCGAACGGAGTGTGCCGGTCATCGCCGTCTCTATGCTCGAGGTCGGCAACAATGATCGGAGACTATGAACCATGCATGTCAGCAGCACGCCGGCGATCCTCTAGTTCGGGACGCCGGTCGTTCTCATCAGCACCGTGAACCAGGACGGCACCTGCAACCTCGCGCCGATGTCGTCGGCGTGGTGGCTCGGGTGGCGCTGCGTGCTCGGGCTGGCGGCCGGGTCGCTCACCCCGCAGAACATGATGCGCACCGGGGAATGCGTGCTCAACCTGCCGTCGGACCGCCTGGTCGCGGCGGTCGACCGGCTGGCGCGCACCACCGGCTCCGACCCGGTGCCCGACGGCAAGCACCGCCGCGGCTACCGCCACGTGCGCGACAAGCTCGGCGTCGCCGGCCTGACCCCGGTCCCCTCGGAGATCGTGGGGGCGCCGCGGGTGCGGGAATGCCCGGTGCAGCTCGAGGCGACGGTCGAGGCGGTGCATCCCGTGGCCGAGCGCGACCCGAGGTCGCGCGGCCTCGCGGTCTCGATCGAGGTGAAGATCCAGCGCGTTCATCTCGATCCATCGATCCTGATGGCGGGCGAGCCCGACCGCGTCGATCCCGACAAATGGCGGCCCTTGATCATGAGCTTCCAGCAATTCTACGGGCTCGCGCCCAACCGGCTGCACGACTCCGAGCTCGCCAAGATCCCGGAATCGATGTACCGCGCCTCCTGAACGTTGCGGCCGACGATCGGCTCGCGGTTCAGATGAATCCAACCAAACTGCGGTCCGCCGCCGCAATCTGCCTACAGCGCTTCCAGGTCATAGTGAACCACTTGTTGCGGCGCCTCGACCCGGGAAGCGCTGCAGATTCGGCGGCCGCCACATCGTCATGGCATGCCGGCAGCGAGAAGGGGGCATTGCGGTGCGGCCGCCACCGATCGGCTTCAACGTACCGGCGCGCGAGCCCGAACGTTCCGGCCGGGGTTGACACACCTCATTGGCAGACGGACACTTGCTGCGAAATTCCGGCCGCAGGATGCGGGTCGAAGCCCTGGAGCCAGGGACAGCCAAGACACCAAAAGACACCAGCGGCATGCGAGGAGAGGAGACAATGCGCAAAGCGTCATTGCCGACGAGCCTGGGACTGGCTTGTTTGCTGAGCACGGCGACCATCGCCCGGGCCGCCGATCCCGGCGCCGAAGACCCGAACAACTGGCCGCAATACAACCGGACCGCCAATGCCTGGCGCTACAGTCCGCTCGACCAGATCAACCGGGACAACATCGGCCATCTTTCGGTGGCGTGGATCGCCCACGGGGGCGACATCACCATGGGGATTCAGGAGACCCCGATCGTGATCGACGGGGTGATCTATTCGATCACGTCGGGGGACAGGGTGGCGGCGCTCGACGGGAAAACCGGGCAGCAACTGTGGACCTACGAGCCGAGGCTCGATCCGCTCACCAAGAAGGTCCTGTTCGCGCCCTACAGTCGCGGCGTTGCCGTCGGCCACGGCATGGTCTTCATCGGCACGGTGGACGGCCGCGGCATCGCCCTCGACCAGAAGTCCGGCAAGGAAAAGTGGCAGGTCCAGCTGACCGACTTCGCCAACTGCCACGGCTGCAACTTCACTTCGCCACCCGTGGTTGCCGGCGACATCCTGACGTTCGGCCCGACCGCCGGCGAGCTGGCGGCGCAGGGCAAGATCTATGGTGTCGAAGCCGCGACCGGCAAGAAGGTCTGGGAATTCAACACGATCAAGCAGGACCCCAAGAGCTGGCCGGGCGAGAGCGGCAAATATGGCGGCGGCGGCGCCTGGATGCCGGGCACCTACGACGCGGATACCGGCATCGTCTTCTACGGGACCGGCAACCCGGGCAAGGATTTCGTCGACGCGGACCGGGAAGGCGACAACCTCTACACCGATTCGATCCTTGC
>JBEKZK010000889.1:0-2711 GCA_049509935.1 Xanthobacteraceae bacterium
TTCGCCACTCTACCCATCCTAGTGCAGCGATTCCGAAGTTCGCATCAGTTGGCGACATCCTCCGGTGCGAACCTCGGAATCTAAAGCTGCACTAGCAAGTCTATGATTCTAGTGCGGCTTTTAGGATTTGAAGTTCCTATGACGAGCGCGCCGCACATCTGATAGGAACTTCAAATCCGCCGCACTAGTTGTGCAGGTGGACGTGCGTGGCTGCAGCGGGAGAAAGGGGAGCTCCGCGGATGCTGGCGACCGCGTCGGCGAGCGCCTGCGGGTTTGACCAGTCGGGCTGCACGCCCGGATGCCACATCGACCGCAGCGAGCCCCCCCGGTCGATGAGAAACTCCGTTCCATCCAGGTCTTCGGCGCCGCCGCCGGCATAGAGCGCGAAGGCCTTGGGCATGTCGGGATCGTCGGTGCTGCAGAACGGGCCGTGCGGGCCGACCGAAGGGTCGAGCCGAGCCACGACCTCCCTGACACCGGGATCGACCGCGGTGTGTCCGAGATGCTGCAGGCGAGCGGCCGAATGCGCGCCGGCGAAAATGAGATGCACGATTTTGCCGTGCAACTCCTCGAGCGACAGCGTCGATCCATCCGGACATTCGACGGAGAAGCCGGGCGCCGGGACTCCGGCTGCGGGTTTGGCGGCGGCCTCGAAGCGTCTCGCGTCGGCGTTGGCACGGATGAAGTCGATGAGAGTCCACCGCGCGGTGTCGTCGAGCGCCGGCGCGAACCGCGGCATCGCATTGCCGATGCCGTTGCTGATCCACCAGTAGAGATCGCCGTCGCGCTGCCGGGAGATGTCGGCGGCAGTGAGATCGGGCGGCGGCGGCGTCAAATCCTCGGCGGCCGGCCCGTCGCCCTGGCCCTGCGCACCGTGGCACGACACACAGTGCTGCGTAAACAACGCCGCGCCGGCGGCGACCGACCGGGCCGAAAAGGTCGTCGACGAGGCCTGGAAGCTGGTGGGAAACGCCGCGACGGTGAACAGGCCGAGCCGCGACGCCGCCAGCACGATGAGGACGGCGCCGGCCGCGAGCGCCGGCCAGCGCAGCCGCCGCGCCAACAGCCCGAGAAGGATCGCGGCGGCGCCGCCCAGGGCCGCGGCAAGGGCCAGCAGGGCGGGCAGCCGGCTCGCCGGATCGTCGAGCGCGGCGACGCTCAGGCGGAGTGAAAACGGCCACAGACTTTGCGTGTGCGCCGCCGGCGGCGTGGTGCCGAGCACGCCGACGATGCCAAGGATGGCGAGGCCGAGGATGGCCTCGATCAGCCCGTTGCGCCGCAGCCGGCCGAGGACGCTTCCCGACTGTTGCGGCGAATGCCGCAGCAGCGGCATCAGCCGGAACCGGTTGACCGCCGCGAGCGCGACCATCGCGACGGCGAGCGCGACCTTCACCAGCAGCAGCCGGCCATACTCCGTTCCGACCAGCGCCGGCACGCTGCCGACCAGGAACCAGGTGTTGACGAGGCCGGTGAGCACCAGGGCGGCCACCACGACCACGGCGAACGCCGAGAACCGCACGGTGACGTCGGCGGCGACCACGTTCCACGTCGCGCTGCGCTGGCGCCGGGCGCAGCCCATCACCAGCACGAACGGCAGCAGGCCGCCGATCCACGCCCCGGCCGCGACCAGGTGCAGCGCGTCGCCGGCGAGCTGGATGGCGCCCGGGACGCCGGGGCCGGCCCCGCCATGCCCGGCCCATGCGAGGCTCGCGATGAAGCAGGCGGCGAGCAGCACCGCCGTCACCCCCTCCGGCCGTGAGCGCCAGCCCCGCACCGGATCGAGCCGTGCCAGCAGGATGCCGAGCAGGACCGCCAGCGCCAGCCGCACCAGGCAGTCGTCGCCGAACCGCGTCTCCGTCAGCACCTTGCGGACGACGCCCGCGGCCAGCGCGGCCGCCACCGGCTGCCCGGTCAATCGGGCGGCGAGCAGCACCAGCCAGGCTGCTCCCGAGAGCAGGCCGAGGCCGAAACTCGCCCACCCGATGACGATCAGATGGCGGCGCAGCCTGGTCACGGCCTCGTCCGACCGGGCCATCACCTGCCGCACCACCGGCTCGAGGACGAGCAGCAGAAAGAACATGAGGCCCGCCAGCGTCGCGACCGACGCGAAGTGGATCGTGCGGGCCAGGATGAAAGAATCGGTCAACGCATGCTCGCGACAGGCTTCACGGCGACCCGACGCGGAAGCTGAAACTTCCCTCGGTCGTGTGGGTGTCGACCGACAGCACGCGCCAGCGCACCTTGTAGGTTCCGGGCGGCAGCGGCTTGACGGCGATGCGCATCACGCTCGGGTGCGCGGGGTCGACGCGTGGACCGCCCTGGTCCACCCGGGCGCCGGCGGAATCCTGGACCTCCACGGTGCTGAACGCCGGCTCGAGGCTCTGTGTGAACCACAGCGAGACCTGCCGCGGCGCGGCCGCAACCGAGCTGCCGACGCGCGGCTCGGCGCGATCGAGGAAGGCGTGCGCCTGCGCGGAGACGGCGGCCATGACGAGGAGCAGGGCTGTCGACGAGGCGATGATCGTGCGCATGGTGTCATCCTCCGAACGGAGTCTTGGACTGGGCGGTGGTGCGGCCGCCGAGCAGCGGCTGGCCGAAGGTCGACGGGAAGATGTCGTCGAGGTAGAAGTGCAGCTGTCCGAGCACGCCGATGCCGCCGCCGCTGTCGCGGTTGATCGGGATGATCGCCTCGACGCCCACCTGGAAATAGC
>JBEKZK010000089.1:0-10600 GCA_049509935.1 Xanthobacteraceae bacterium
GCCAATCGCTCTTGACGATGAGCGCATTGGGCAGGCCGCGAACGGTCGCCTGGCCGACCAGGAACTGGCGGAACTTTTCCCGGTCGTGGTCGTACCATGGCTTGGCGCGTGCGACGTCGAACGCCATGGCCTGGATCTCGGTACCGATCAGCGCCTCGTGCTCGCGCACATAGGCCTCCGCCACCTTGGCGGAGTTGACGATGACGTCCTCCGGACGTTCGGCGAACCAGCGGTCGATCCCGCGATCGAGCGTGACCGAGGCGACGACGGCGACGAGAATTGCCGGCACCGCTGCGATGAAGGAGAACAGGCCCACGATCTGGACGTGCAGCCGGGCGGCGGCGCGGCCGCGGCGGCGCGCCTTGACGATCTGCAGGACCTCACGGGCGATGACGGTGAGGACGAGGAGGACCGTCGCTACATTGGCGAGGAGCACGGTCGTGACGACGTCGCTGGTCGGCAGGATCGGGGTGAGATCGGAAAGGATCAGAAAGGTGAGGAGCGCCGAGAGCAGCGCGAGGCCGACTGCCAACGGTCCGAGCAGCCCGGTCCCCGGCCTGGGTGCCGTGTCGGCAGACATGCCCATATCGGCGATCGCGGCTTCGTCGACGCTCGTCATGGACGCCCGCCCATTGGCAACCCGATCTTTGAAATCACTTGGGAATCACTTGCCCCACGGCGACCCTGAGCTGCCGCCACTGATGCGATTATACAACAATGTTGCCGAATTGCGACAAATCCGCGGCGCCGCGCGTGCAGCCAGGCGGTCAATTCCACTTAAGTTGTGAATCGGTGACTCAGCCGCTGGAGCGAATGACCTGGATGTCCAGGTCGCGGATTTTCTTGCGCAGCGTATTGCGGTTCACGCCGAGCAGGTCGGCGGCGCGAATCTGGTTTCCCCGGGTGGCGGCCAGCGCCGCCGACAGCAGCGGGTACTCCACCTCGCGCAGGATGCGGTGATAGAGGCCGGGCGGCGGCAGCGCGCTGTCAAAGCCGGCGAAATACTTGGCCAGGTAGCGCTCGATGCCGGCCGCCAGGTTCTCCTCCGCGGCCGGCTCCTCGCCGCCGGCGGCGAGCGCCGGCTGCGCCAGCTCGGAATCGATGACGGCGGCCGTGATCGTCTCCTGCGGATAGAGTGCCGCGAGCCGCCGCGCCAGGTTCTCGAGCTCGCGCACGTTGCCGGGCCAGCGATAGCGCTTGAGCCGATCGAGCGCCGCCTGATCGAGCTGCTTGGGCGGCAGCCCTTCGCGCTCGACCTGGTCGAAAAAGTGCCGAATCAGGTCGGGAACGTCCTCCATGCGCTCGCGCAGCGGCGGCAGACGCAACGGCACGACGTTGAGACGGAAGAACAGGTCCTCGCGGAACAGGCCCTGCTGGATCAGCACGCGCAGGTCCTTGTTCGTCGCCGCGATGATGCGCACGTCGGCCTTGATCGGGGTGCGGCCGCCGACCGTCGTATACTCCCCCTGCTGCAGTACGCGGAGCAGCCGCGTCTGCGCCTCCATCGGCATGTCGCCGATCTCGTCGAGGAACAGGGTCCCGCCCTCGGCCTGCTCGAAGCGGCCCGGACTGCGCGAGTTGGCTCCGGTGAAGGCTCCTTTTTCGTGGCCGAACAGCTCCGACTCGATGAGATCGCGCGGAATCGCCGCCATGTTGATGGCGACGAACGGACCGCTGCGGCGCTTGCCGTAGTCGTGCAGCGCGCGGGCGACGAGCTCCTTGCCGGTTCCCGACTCGCCGGTGATCATCACGGTCAGATCGGTCTGCATCAGGCGGGCGAGCACCCGGTAGATTTCCTGCATGGCGGGGGAGCGGCCAACCAGCGGAATCGAGTCGAAATCCTCGATCTTGGGGGCGGCCCGCGGCCGCTCCTTCGGCTCCGACAGGGCGCGGCCGACGATCGCGATCAGCTCCTTGAGGTCGAACGGCTTCGGCAGATATTCATAGGCTCCACGCTCGGAGGCACGGATCGCCGTCATGAAGGTGTTTTGCGCGCTCATCACGACGACCGGTAGATCGGGCCTGATCTTCTTGATGCGCGGCAGCAGATCGAAGGCGTTCTCATCCGGCATCACCACGTCGGTGATGACGAGGTCGCCGTCACCCTGGCTCACCCAGCGCCACAGGGTTGCGGCGTTCCCGGTCGAACGCACCTCGTAGCCCGCCCGGGACAGCGCCTGGTTGAGCACGGTCCGAATTGCAGCATCGTCGTCGGCGACCAGAATGCTTTCCACGCGCATGGGATCCTCTTCAGGCTCCGCGAGACTGCTCGGCATCGGTGAACATGGGCATCAGGACCCTGAACACGGTGTGCCGCGGCTGCGATTCGCACTCGATGATGCCGCCATGATCCCCGATGATCTTCGCCACCAATGCAAGTCCGAGGCCACTCCCGGTCGGCTTGGTCGTCACGAAGGGGTCGAACAGGTGAGGCATGAGGTCGTCGGGAACGCCCGGTCCGTTGTCCCTGACGCAGAACTCGAGCGGCAGCGATACCCGGGTCTTGTGGCCCGGCATCGACAGCCGGACGCCGGGCCGGAACGCCGTGGTCATGTGGATTTCGCCGTCGGCCGCAGCCTCGCCGACCGCCTCCGCGGCGTTCTTGACCAGATTGAGAAAGACCTGGATGAGCTGGTCGCGGTTGGCGAGGACGAACGGCAGGGACGGATCATAGTCCTCGACGAACTTGATGTGGCGCGCGAACCCGGTCTGCGCCAATCTCTTGACGTGCTCGAGCACCGCATGAATGTTGACCGGTTGCCGCTCGACCGGCCGCTCGTCGGCGAACACCTCCATGCGGTCGACCAGCTTCACGATTCGGTCGGCCTCGTCGCGGATCAGGCGCGTCAAGCTGCGGTCTTCGTCGCCGACCGACTGCTCGAGCAACTGGGCGGCGCCGCGGATGCCCGACAGCGGGTTCTTGATCTCATGGGCGAGCATCGAGGCGAGCGCGATCACCGAGCGTGCGGCGCCGCGATGGGTGAGCTGGCGATCCATCTTGTCGGCGATGGTGCGCTCCTGCAGCATCACCACGACGTGGTCGAGGCGCTCCGCCACGGGGGCTACGTAGAGGTCGACCAGGCGCTCGCCGGGAGTCCGCGGGGTGCTCAGGTCGACCTTGTATTCGTTGACCGCCGCGCCGCGACTGCGCACCTGATCGATCAGCGCCAGCAGCGGGCTGCCGAACGGCACGAGGTCGCTCAGGAGGTAGCGCCGCAACAGCGAGACCGAAACCTCGAAGAACGCCTCGGCGGCCACATTGGCGTCGACGATCTTGCCGTCCGACGAGACCATCAGGACCGGATGGGGGAGCGCATTGAGCGCCGCATCGGCCGAGCCCGACCGGAAGGACGTGGACGCTGATTCGGCGATGTTCATGCAGCGGTCCTCGGGCCGAAGGCATCGTAGGCGTCCGCCAGCCGATCCATCACGTCATCGGGACGCTCCGCCGTGAGAACGAGGGTGCGGTGCTTCCTCGACATCTCGGCCGGGACGCCGGCGCAAGCGGCGGCGGCATCGAGCGCCCACCCGAGATGCTTGCGCGCGTGACGCACCCCCACGATGGCTCCGTGGTGCGCGATGAGCTCGCGATAGAGGCGCGCCGTCCACGCGAGCTGACGTTCCAGCGAAGGCGCTGCCTCGACCCGTCCGGTCGCGAGGTAGCGGGCCAATTGCCCGGGGAACCACGGGCGACCCTGGGCGGCACGGCCGACCATGACGGCATCGGCCCCCGATTGCTCGAGGGCGGCATCGGCATCGGCAAAGCTTCGCACGTCGCCGTTGACGACGACCGGGATGGAAACCGACTGTTTGACGGCACGGACCGCCGACCAATCGGCTCGTCCGTCGTAGAACTGGCACCTGGTCCGGCCGTGCACCGAGACGAGCCTGATGCCGGCCTGCTCGGCGCGGTGTGCGAGGGCCGGCGCGTTGATCGAGTTGACGTCCCAGCCGAGCCGCATCTTCAGCGTCACTGGCACGGACACGGCCCGCACGGTCGCCTCGACCAGCCGCACAGCGTGATCGAGATCGCGCATGAGGGCCGAGCCGGCGGCGCCGTTGGTCACCCGCTTCGACGGACAGCCCATGTTGACATCGATCACGTCGGCACCGCCTGCCTCGGCGATTTTTGCGCCTTCCGCCATCCAGGTTGCGTCACAGCCGGCCAGTTGAACCGCGTGAATGCCGACGCCGTGCCGGTCCGCGCGCAACCGCGCCTCGCGGTCGCCCGAGCACAGCGATTCGCTGGCGGTCATCTCCGATACGACCAGGCCGGCACCGAGGTCGGCGGCGAGACGGCGCACCGGAGCGTCGGTGACGCCCGACATCGGCGCCAGAATCACCTTGTTCGGCAATGTGATGTCGCCGATCGACGGGCCCCTCTGGGCGGAAAGCTGTGAGGTGTGAGCAACCAAGGGTCTCTGCATATGTTTTAGGCGATTTATAGATTGCATATAGTTTAGACATTCTGCCGAAATGTGCAAGTGTTGCATTGCAGCAAACCCCACTATCGTAAACTTGCCTTGACGCGATCCGCCGACCTTGTGGCGGGCGGACGTGCCGAATGACCGCTCGATGCGCGCGGTACAGGCTTCCAATCTTGCCGGCCGGGCCCTAAAGCGAGTGTTCACCCAGGTGGACGAGGACCGGTGCCGACATGACATCTTCCGTGGCCGCCGTGATCGTCGCAGCCGGCCGCGGGCTGAGAGCCGGCGGGGACATCCCGAAGCAATATCGGACCATCGGTGGCGAGCCGATCATCAGGCCGAGCGTACGCCTATATTCTGTGCACGGCGAGATCGCCATGGTGCAGCCGGTGATCCACCCCGACGATGGTGCCCTCTTCGCCCACGCGTGCGAGGGGCTGGTCGCGCTACCGCCGGTGCTGGGCGGCGCCAGCCGCCAGGCGTCGGTCCGCGCCGGGCTCGAGGCGCTGGCCTCGCGTGCGCCCGACATCGTGCTGGTTCACGATGCGGCCCGACCGTTCGCCTCGCCGGCCCTGGTCTGCCGCGCCATCGCGGCCGTGGCGGCAACCGGGGCCGCCATTCCGGTGCTGCCGGTCACCGACACGGTGAAGATCGTCGACGACTCGGGCCGCGTGCAGCAGACCCTCGACCGCTCGCGGCTACGCAGCGTGCAGACGCCGCAGGCGTTCGCGTTTGCGTCCCTGCTCGACGCCCATCGGCGCGCCGCGGCGCTCGGCCGCGACGAGTTCACCGACGATGCCGCGATTGCCGAATGGGCCGGGATGACCGTCGAGGTCTTCGAGGGAGAGCGCACCAACGTGAAGCTGACCACCGCAGACGACTTCGCCCGCGCCGAGGCGGATCGCATGATGGCGCTCGCCGATGTGCGCAGCGCCACCGGCTTCGACGTCCACGCCTTCGGCGACGGCGACCACGTTGTGCTCGGCGGCGTCGCGATTCCCCACGAGCGCGGGCTCCTCGGGCATTCCGACGCCGACGTCGCACTGCACGCGCTCACCGATGCGATCCTCGGCGCGATGGCCGACGGCGATATCGGGGCGCACTTCCCGCCGACCGATCCGCAATGGCGTGGCGCCTCGTCGGACCGGTTTCTCGCGTTCGCGGCGGCGCGGGTGCGCGCGCGGGGCGGAGAGATCGCCCATCTGGACCTCACCATCATCTGCGAGGCCCCGCGCATCGGAGCGCATCGCGACGCCATGCGGGCGCGCATCGCCGACATCGCCGGTGTCGCGGTCGGGCGGATCGCCGTGAAGGCGACGACGAGCGAAAGGCTGGGCTTCACCGGCCGCCGCGAGGGCGTGGCGGCGCTCGCGACCGCGACGGTCCGGCTTCCGTGGTCGGCCGCATGATCGATGAGCGCATGCGCGAGGCGGCCGTCCGTGTGCTCGATGCCTGCAGGCGCCGAGGGCTGACGATCGCGACCGCAGAATCATGCACCGGAGGGCTCGTCGCCGCGACGCTGACCGAGATTCCCGGATCGTCGGATGTGGTCGACCGCGGCTTCGTGACCTACTCGAACGCCGCCAAGGAAGCCCTGCTCGGCGTCCCCTCGGCGACGCTCGCGGTCCATGGCGCGGTGAGCCGCCAGACCGCCGTGGCGATGGCGACCGGTGCACAGGCGCGGGCCGGCACCGGGCTTTCCGTCGCCATCACCGGCGTCGCAGGTCCGGGAGGGGGGACGGCGGACAAGCCGGTCGGCCTCGTTCACCTTGCGGCGGCGGGTCGAGGCGGCGTCATCCATCGCGAACGGCGGTATGGCGACGTCGGCCGATCAGAGATCCGCCGGCAGTCGGTGCTCGACGCCCTCGCCATGCTCGAAGAGCTCGCCGGCGAAACCTAACGCAACCGGGCCACGGGCGTCAGACGAACACCATGTCGGCACGACGCTCGAAGGCTTCGGCGAAGCGGCGGAACGCGGTGTCGAACATCGCGCCCATCAGCAGGCCGAGCGTGCGGCTCCTGAACTGGTAGGAAATGAAGAAGTCGACATCGCTCGCCCGCTCGGCGATCTCGCGGAAGGTCCAGTGATTGTCGAGCTGGCTGAACGGACCGTCGAGATATTCGACGTGAATCTGCAGACGCGGCCGGTCCAGGGTGACGCGGCTGGTGAAGGTTTCGTAGATCATCTTGTAGGCCACCGTCATGTCGGCGGTCAGCACCTCGATCCCCTCGCCGCTCGCCGCGCGGCGACGCACCTTCAGCGCCCGGCACAGCGGCACGAACTCCGGATAGCGCTCGACGTCGGCGACCAGGGCGAACATGTCGGCTGCCGTGTGGCGGACCCGGCGCTTGGTGGTGAACTGCGGCATGGTGCGGGCAATCAGCGTCCGGACCGGGACTCGCGTGCCGCCCTCAGTCGCGCGAAATCGTCCCCCGCATGGTGGGAGGACCGCGTCAGCGGCGAGGCCGACACCATCAGGAACCCCTTGGCGTACGCCACCGTCTCCAGGCCCCTGAACTCGTCGGGCGTCACGAAGCGAACGACCGGGTGATGCCGCCGCGTCGGCTGCAGATACTGGCCGATGGTGAGAAAATCGACGTCCGCTGAGCGCAAGTCGTCCATCAGCTGCAGCACCTCGTTGCGCTCCTCGCCGAGGCCGACCATGATCCCGGACTTGGTGAAGATGCCGGCATCGAGCTCCTTGACGCGCTGCAGCAACCGGATCGAGTGGAAATAGCGCGCGCCCGGCCGCACCGTGAGGTAATGCGATGGCACGGTCTCGAGATTGTGGTTGAAGACGTCGGGCCTGGCGGCCGCCACGATCTCGACGGCGCCGTCCTTGCGCAGAAAGTCCGGAGTGAGCACCTCGATCGTGGTCTGCGGCGTGCGTGCGCGTACCGCCGCGATGACGTCCGCGAAGTGCCGCGCCCCGCCGTCCGCCAGGTCGTCGCGGTCGACCGAGGTGACGACGACGTGCCTGAGCCCGAGCTTCTCGATCGCGACCGCCACCCGGTCCGGCTCCGCTCGGTCGAGCGGCCCGGGCATCCCGGTCTTGACGTTGCAGAACGCGCACGCCCGGGTGCACGTGTCACCCATGATCATGAAGGTCGCGTGCCGCGCTTCCCAGCATTCGCCGATATTGGGGCAGCCCGCTTCCTCGCACACGGTGTGAAGGCCGTGCGCGCGCACGATCCGGCTCGTTTCGGCAAAGGCCGCCGAGCCCGGCGCCTTGACCCGGATCCAGTCCGGCTTGCGCACGACCGGGCCCTCCGGCCGATGCGCCTTCTCGGGATGGCGCGGCCGGGCCGGCGGACTGTTGAGGGTATCGACAACGACGGTCATGGCGGCTCCGGGCCGGGAACGCTCCCGCTCCTACTTACGAAGCCGGCCGAAAGGCCGCAAGGAGTCCGCCTGAGCACGTCCGTTTCTTTCGGAAAATGAGGTGCGGACCGGGCGCGTCACTCCGGCGCCCAGCGGTATCCGCCCCCGGATCAAGTCCAGGCTGGGCGTTCGCCGGAGGTGTCGGGACGAGCCCAGGCGCTGACTGGGCTGTTATCGGGTCCGCCGGATGGTGCCGAACACGAGATCCCAGAATCCAGTGGTCACGCCGAAATTGCACGGCTGCCGGCTATAGTGATGGACCAGGTGGCGTCGTTTGGCGCGGTGCAGATAGGTTGCCGCCGACGGATTCCAGTGGTGGATCGCATGGTGAACCGTGACGTACCAGAGATAGCCCAGGATCAATCCGGCCGTCACCCCGCTGGCGACGTCGAAGCTGGTCTCCCACCAGAGCGGAAGCAGCACGCCGAGACCGATGATGCCGAGGCTCAACCAGGTGGGGCTGCCCACGAGGTCCGCCGGGCTCTCGTGATGCATGTCGTGCATGTCGGCGAAGAAGCGGACCCGGTGCAGGATCGCGCGGTGAATGACGTATTCGAGCAGGGTCCAGGTCGCTATTCCGGCGAGGCAGGACATCGACCACTGGATCCAGGACAGCGACCCGGTGTGAACGGCCGCATAGGCCAGCAACGCAAGCACGATCGGAGGGTAGACCACGAAGTCGGCGAAATAACCCGCCTTACTGAGCCGCATAATGAGACCTTGCAAACGCCGGGTTGGGTTCACCAATTTGCGCGAATCCGCGTGCCCGATCAAGCCCTGTGACACTTGCATGAACAAGCCGTCGCGGGGCCGGTTGGGGGCCGGTGGGGGCCGGTCGAGTCGTCTCGACAAAGCCCCGTCAGTTCGGCTAGCTTGCGAGATGGGCCCCGCAATGGTGGACATGTCGCAGCGAGTTCAGGTCTTTCCGCCGATTGCACGCAGGCTGGCGCTGAGGGCTGCTGCCCTTGTGGTGCTCGGCTTGGCGCTGTCCGCCTGCGATCGGTGCGGTGACCTGTGGCCGTTCCCCGGCCCGCCGACCCAGGCGCCGCACGCCTGCAGGGACGACGCTCCACGGCAGCCGCAGCGGTCGCTCCTGCCCTGACGCCCATACGTGTTGCGGATTCGGCGGATCGGCCGCGGATAGCTTGGATGACATTGGGCCGGAGCAGTCCGCTCCGAGGGAAAGCACCGCGGCCTGGTATTATTTGAATGTTCAGATGTGGCGTCCCCGCCGGATCACCTGCCACAGGAACAGGAGCACGACAGCTCCGATCGTCGCCGTGATCAGCTCACCCCAGAAATCCGGCACCGCGTGAATATCGAGCTTTTCGAACAGAAAACCTCCGACGATCGAGCCGACCAGGCCGATGATGAGATTGCGCAGGAGGCCGTGCGGCGCATTGACGATCTTCGCCGCCAGCCAGCCGGCAACCAGTCCGATGATGATCCAGGCGATCAGGCCCATGGGTCCCCAACGATAGATGCTCGCGACGGCTTACGCTTCGCGATTTCCGCGCGAAATCAGATGTTCAGCACCCGGCCGTAGGCGTCGAGCACCGCCTCCCCCATCATCTCGGACAATGTCGGATGCGGGAATACGGTGTGCATCAGGTCCTCCTCGGTGGTCTCGAGGTTCATCGCAACGACATAGCCCTGGATCAGCTCGGTCACCTCGGCTCCCACCATGTGAGCGCCGATCAGCGCCCCGGTGGCCTTGTCGAAGATCACCTTGACGAGCCCCTCGGGCTCGCCGAGCGCGATCGCCTTGCCGTTGCCGATGAAGGGGAACCGTCCGACCCGGATGTCGTGGCCGGCCTGCCTGGCGGCGGTCTCGGTGAGGCCGACCGAAGCGATCTGCGGATGGCAATAGGTGCACCCCGGGATGAGCCGCTTGTCGAGCGGATGGGGCCCGAGCTCCTTGATCGCCTCGACGCAGATGACGCCCTCGTGCTCGGCCTTGTGCGCCAGCATCGGCGGACCGGCAACGTCGCCGATGGCGTAGATGCCGGGAACGCTGGTCCGCCCGACCCCGTCGACGACGATGGTGCCGCGATCGGTCTTCACGCCGAGCCGTTCCAGCCCCAGTCCCTCGATGTTTCCGGTCACGCCGACCGCCGAGATCACCCGCTCCACCTGGAGCGACTGCTTGGCGCCCTTGGCGTCCTCGATGTGCGCGGTGACCGCATCCGTGGCCTTGTCGATTGCCGTCACCTTGGCGCCGGTCACGATCTTGATGCCCTGCTTCTCGAGCGATTTGCGCGCCAGCGCGGCGATCTCGGCGTCCTCGACCGGCAGGATCTGCGGCAGCACCTCGACCACCGTGACCTCGCTGCCCATCGTCCGGAAGAACGACGCGAACTCGATGCCGATCGCTCCCGACCCGATGACCAGCAGCGACTTCGGCATCCGCTCCGGCACCATCGCCTCGAAATAGGTCCACACCAGCTTCTTGTCCGGCTCGATCCCCGGCAGCACCCGCGGCCGCGCGCCGGTCGCCAGGACGATGTGCTTGGCCTGGTAGCTGCCGGCCCCGAGGGCCCCTTTCGGTGCCTGACCGGTCGGCTTCACCGAGATCCGCCCGGGCGCGTCGATGGCCGCCTCGCCCCAGATCACCTGCACCTTGTTCTTCTTCATCAGGAAGCCGACGCCGTCGTTGAGCCGCTTGGCGACGCCGCGCGAGCGCTGTACCACCGCCGTGGGGTCGTAGCCGACGTTGTCGGCGCTGAGCCCATAATCCTTGGCGTGGCGCATGTAGTGGAATATCTCGGCCGAGCGCAGCAGCGCCTTGGTC
>JBEKZK010000890.1:0-2708 GCA_049509935.1 Xanthobacteraceae bacterium
CGGCCGCCAACGTCAATCCGGAGCGCAAGTTTCCCTCGCTGTTCGAGCCGGTGCACGGCTCGGCGCCCGACATCGCCGGCCACGGCATCGCCAATCCGATCGGCCAGATCTGGTCGGGCGCCATGATGCTGGAGCATCTCGGCGAGCCCGCCGCCGCCGCCGACATCGTGGCGGCGATCGAGCGGGTGCTGGCGGAAAAGACCTTGCGCACCCGCGATCTCGGCGGCAATGCCGACACCGTGACATCGGGCAAGGCGATCGCCGACGCGATCGGATGAACGGTCCGCGCGGCCGCATGCCGCGATGAACTGGCGCCGGGTCCGCATCGGCGCCGCCGACACCGAGTGGCACAGCCGCTTCTTCGGCTTCGTGGGGTCGGTTTTCCCCGATGTCGACTTCGCGCTGTGGGCGCGCCGCGGCGGTTGGGACGCGAGCTATGAGGTCTTCGCGATTGCGGCCGGCGATGAGATCGTCAGCACCATCGGCCGGACGCGCATGCGCCTCGTCGTCGACGGCGAGATCCGCATCGGCTACCAGCTCGGTGCGGTCGCTACGCGCGCGGACTGTCGCCGCAGGGGACTGGCGCGGCAGCTGATGGATTGGGTGATCGCCGAGCTCGACGATCCGGATCAGCCGATCATCCTGTTCGCCAATGACGGCGTTCTCGGGTTCTATCCGCGCTTCGGCTTTCGCCGCGTCCCGCAGCAGCGGTTCGCGGCAGACGTCGACGTGGCGCCCGCCTCGGCCATGGCGCCCGTTTGCGATGTCGCCGAGCCCGAGGACCGCGCCTGGCTCGGAGATCTCTGCGCCCGGGCGCGGCCGGCCGGCCGGCGCTTTTCGGCGCGGGACTACTACCCGATCCTGCTGTGGCACCTGACCTGCCGGCCCGCCATCGCGTACCGGTTCGATAGCCTGGCTGCGGCGGTCGTCGCCAGCAGCGTGGGGGCGCGACTGATCATCCACGACGTGCTGGCCGCCGCGCCGTTCGATCTGCGCACCGTGCTGGCCCGCCTGACCCGGAGCAGGATGTCCCGCCTCGAGCTCGGCTTCGATCCCGAGGCGTGGTGGCCCGACGCGCAGGCGTCCACGGCCGCAGACGACGACGCGCCGCTGTTCGTGAGCGGCCTGCCGGGGCTGCGCGCTCCACTGCGTTTCCCCGACTTGGCGCAGACATAGGCGACGGGAAAAAGCGTCAGCATCCTCTGCGCCGCGTGCTATGCTGGTCGCGTCGTTCAGCATCGCACCCGGAGGGCCATCGCCATGGCAAAAGGTCAAATGCGCGGCAACAAGGAAAAGAAGAAGCCGAAGGCGGATTGGAACAAGAAGAAGAAGGGCGCGCCCGCTCCTTCGTCGCTGGCCGCCGGGTCGGCGGCGGCGGCACGCATCGGTCAGGGCACCGGCAAGAAGTGAAGCTCGGTGCGGGCTGCGCGGGCGCTCGAGCACAGCGCAATGCGGGAGCGGCGGCCGCCCCCGACTGCTGCCTGGGTTCTGGGCATCACGCGGCCCGCGTGCGGGCGAGTTCCTGGATCGACTCGCCGAATGCGTCCAGGGTCTGCCGGATATCCTCGTCGGTGTGGGCGAGCGACACGTAGTATTTGCTGTCGCTCTTGAGGATGCCGCGCTCGCGCAGCAGCGCATTGCAGCGCTTCATCATGTCCTGGTCGCCGATCGACGAGCGGTAGTCGGTGACGTCGCGCGCGGTGAAGACGATATCGAACATCGGCGCATCACCGACCACTCGGGCCTCGACACCGGCGTCCTTCAGGATCTCCCGGTAGCCGTCCATGAGGGCGCGGCCGTTGCGGAAGATCGTGTCGTAGGCGCCGGGGCGCCGGAGGATCTCAAGAGTCTTGAGGCCGGCGACGGCGGCGATCGGATTGCCCGACAGCGTGCCTATCTGCAGCATGAACCCCTCCTCGCCGACCGCGCCCTTGTCGAAATGCGCCATGATGTCGGCGCGGCCGGCGAGCGCGGCGAGCGGAAAGCCGCCGCCTATCACCTTGCCGAGCGAGCAGATGTCGGGAACGACGCCGTAGTATTCCTGGGCGCCGCCGTAAGCGAAGCGGAAGCCGGTGACCACCTCGTCGAAGATCAGCAGGATGTCGTTTTCCTCGGTCAGCCTGCGCAAACCCTCGAGGAACCCGGGGTGCGGCGGCACCAGGCGCTGCAGCGGCTCGACGATGACGGCGGCGATGTCCCGGCGGTGCTCGCGCATCAGGCTCGCCACCGTCTCGAGATCGTTGAACGGGGCGACCAGCATGTCGTCGCGCACGCTCTTGGGGATCCCGGCCGAATCCGGGATCGGTTGCGGAAAATTGCTGGTGCGGCGGGGCGACAGGCTCATCAGCCCGTATTCGCTCATGCCGTGATAGCCGCCCTCGAACTTGAGGATCTTGTCGCGCTTGGTGTAGGCGCGGGCGAGCCGCATCGCGTAGAGGTCGGCCTCCGAGCCGGAGCTGACGAAGCGCACCTTGTCGGCGCACCTCACCGCGCTGACGATCTCGGCGGCAAGCAGGATGCCGGGCTCGTTGTTGGCGAAGAAGGTGGTGCCCCTCGCCAGCTGATCCTGCACCGCCTCGACGACCTCGGGGTGGGCATGGCCGATCAGCATCGGGCCGGAGCCCAGCAGATAGTCGACGTATTCGTTGCCGCTCACGTCCCAGACCCGGCCGCCGAGCCCTCGCGCCAGCACGCTCTCGTGGGAGACG
>JBEKZK010000891.1:0-2702 GCA_049509935.1 Xanthobacteraceae bacterium
AGGATGGTTGCGGCGACGCGTCGCCGGAGCGGGGCCGGCGCGCGTCGCGCCAGGAACGGCTGACGGAGCATTTTTGGGTCTCCTTCGACTGGAACGGCGACCGGTCGGCGGCCGAGGCGCGCCATGACGACCGGATCGGCTCGCCCGTTAGTCGGGCCTCGAGGGCGCATCGGTTCAACGTCCGGATGGCGCACGGCTCGGCGGTCACGATCGCGACTGTGATCTTGCGCACACAGCGGCGGCGCCGCGCACGCCAAATTGGCGGATGGTTTCTCGGCAGCGTTCACCGCCTGGAGGCGGGCGCCGGCAGACGCCATATCCGGTCTCGGCGCGGCCCTCGACCGGTCGCGAATGTCCTCGCGGGTTGGCCGGCGCCGCAACATTGCCAGGCGAAGCGCGAAATCGTTCAATCGAGCGCCGGCGGCGGCGAGCGGGTCGACATGGCGAACAACGGCAACGAGCGCATCGTCGAGCTGCTGGCTGGAACCGAGCTGTTCAGCGCCCTTGCGGCTGACGACCTCGCGGCGTGCGCCGCGTGCTTTCGGGAAGCCCGGTTCGCCAAGGGCGAGATTCTGTTCGCGCGCGGCGATCCCGGAACGCACCTCCATGTGGTGCTGGACGGGCAGGTACGGCTGGCCATCGCCACCAGCGAGGGACGCGAGCTGAGCTTCGAGATCGCCGGCCCCGGCGATCTGTTCGGCGAAATCGCGGTGCTCGACGGCTGGCCGCGGAGCGCGGAGGCGACCGCGCTGATTCCAACGACCACCTGCGCCCTGGAGCGCAGCGACTTTCATCGCCTGCGGTCGACGCATCCGGCCGTCTCCGACGCCGTGGTCGCGTTCCTGTGCCGGCGCCTGCGCGACGTGAGCGACCGGCTCGAGACCATCGCGCTCTACCCGATGGACGTTCGCCTGGCGCGATTTCTCCTCACCGCGCTCGGCAATCGACAGGCCCCGCCGGGACGGCGCATTCCGCTCGAGCTGCGATTTTCCCAGGGCGAGCTTGCGCTCCTGCTCGGCGCCAGCCGTCCGAAAATCAATGCGGCACTGGGCGCGCTGGAAAGCGCCGGAGCCATCGGGCGTACCTCGGATCGGCTGTTCTGCGATCGGGCGAAGCTTGCCGCGGTCGCGCAACGGGACGATGCGTGAGCGCGCGCCGGCAGCCATGGGAGGCGGCAGCCGGCGCCCTGGTGCATCGACCTCTGTGGAAAACGCGGAACGCCAACACGGCTGAGTTGAAATTTCGGATATCCCGCGCTACCCTGATGCCGGGGGTGAAGGACCAACCAGGAGCAGAGCGATGCGAAAGGTGGCTGTTGCGCTCGCCGCGACCGCGGCGATCCTGTTCGCCGGATCCCTGGCGTGGAACGCCGACGCCCAGACAACTCGCGGCGCCGCCGCCGTGTCGTCCGTGGCGCAGAACTTCACGCCGATCGAGAAGGCCGCGTGCGGGCCGTTCTGGGGCCGCTGGTGCGGTCCGTGGCATCACCGGGTCTGCAACCCCGGTGGATGCTGGTGCGCGCGCTGTTAGCCGATGCCATGAGGTGTGACCGCATGCGAGTTCCGGTGATGATGCTGGTCGGCCTGCTGGCGGTGGGCGCCTGCGCCCGGCTCGCGGCGGCCCAGCAGCCGCCGCCTCCGGGCGCCGGGCGACCGGGCGTGGTCACCGAGGGCAGCCGGGATACGACGATCGGGGGCAGGCCGGCCGCCCGGGTCGGCGACGGCACGTCAGGGGGCGCCCCGATCGTCGAGGGCTCGCCCAACGTATTCATCAACGGCAAGCCGGCCGCGATCGCCGGCGGCCGCACCGGTTGCGGCGGCGTCACGGTCGGTGGCGCCGCGAACGTCATCATCAACGGCAAGCCCGCCGCGCAGTCCGGCAGCCCCACGACCGGTTGCGCCAAGTAGGTGCCGGCGTTCGTTCTCCAACGACATGGCGGCCCGGAGGCAGCGGCGCGCGCCGAGCCGCCGGCGCCGCAGCCCGGTGCCGCCGAGCTGCTCATCCGGCTCGTCCAGCGCGCTACTGCAGCGTGAGCGGATCGACCTCGTTGAGGAAGTGCGCCACTTCGCGGAAGAACTGCATCCGGTTCTTCTCCATGATGATGGTGTGGGTGCCCTCGCCCAGCTCGACGAACCGTTTGTATGGCGTGTGGGTCAGCCGGGCGAAGTAGGCCTGTGCCTGATAGCTCGGCAGGTCGGCATCCCATTCGGCATGGATGATGAGGGTCGGGACCGTGATGTTGCCGGGATCGTACTGCGGCTTGCCCGCCTGCCAGTAGGCGCGCAGATCGGCGATCACACCGTTCGGCGCGCGGAGCATCGGCGGGTTGCGCCTGGCGCTCTCCGGGTCGGTGGCCCAGGTGGCGTCGGCCCACTGCTCGAACCATCCGGCGGGGATGAGGTCGGCCTTCTTGTCCTCCGCGACCCCCTTCAGCCAGCGATCCCGGGCGGAGTCCTTCGAGACCAGGCGATAGGCGCCGAGCGGTCCGTCACCGCCGATGAGCGGCGGCGAGTTGAACAGCCACAGCGGCGCATAGAGGACGAGCCGGTTGACCTTGTCGTTGTGCTCGGCGGTGTACATGCCCATGATCGCCGTGCCCCACGACCATCCCATGAGATTGATCCGGGAGACCCCGCGCTTGTGCAGGATATGATCGACCGCGGAGCCGACGTCCCTGACCGCGGTCGGCGTGTCGACGATCG
>JBEKZK010000892.1:0-2701 GCA_049509935.1 Xanthobacteraceae bacterium
CTTCATCAGCTTGCGAAGAAATTCATAGTCCAACGGATTCACGGCCTGTCTCCCGAGAACAAACGCACGAGCTTCGGCGCGATCTGATCGAGCGGCAGCACGGCCGAGCATACGCCCGCGTTGGTCGCCGCACCCGGCATCCCCCACACCACGCTGCTGGCCTCGTCCTGAGCGATGATGCTGCCTCCGGCCGCCACGACGTCGCCGGCCCCGCGGGTGCCGTCCGAGCCCATCCCGGTGAGGATCACGGCGAGCACCCCGGCGCCCCAGACCTGGGCGGCCGAGGAGAACAGGGGATCGACCGCGGGCCGGCAGAAATTGATCAGCGGACCGTCGTCGGTGATGATGGCGGGCGCTCCGTTGCGCCGCGTCACCCGCATGTGCCGACCGCCCGGCGCCACGTAGATGGTGCCCGGGACGATCAACTCGCCGTCCGCCGGCTCGTGTGCCGGCTGCCCGCTCGCGCGCGCGAGATGCTCGGCCAGGATCGTCGTGAAGGTCGGAGGCATGTGCTGGGTAATCAGCACCGGAACCCGCCCGATGAACGCGCCGAGACGGGAGACCAGCGCGGTGAGCGCCTGGGGACCGCCGGTCGACGAGCCGATCACCAGGACCTTCGGCGGCGTCAGTGCGAACGGGCGCAACTTCACGATCGGTGCGGCCGTCGCCGCGACACCCTGCCCTGCGATTTCCGCGGTGAAGCGCTGACGTTGGACCAGACCCGGCGCCGACACCGGGCCGCGCGACCGGGCCTCGACGACCGGCCGCCCGCGGCGGCGGCCGAGTTGCAGCACCTTGTCGATGAGCTCGCGGCGGAAGGTGGTCGACGTGGTGACGCCGCGATTGGTCTCGGGCTTGGGAATATAGTCGGCGGCGCCGAGCGCGAGCGCCTTCAGGCTGACCTCGGCGTTGCGACGGGTCAGCGTCGAAGCCATGATGACGACGAGGTCGCGCTTCTTCTCGAGCAACAGGGGCAGCGCCGAGATGCCGTCGAGCTCCGGCATTTCGATGTCCAGGATGACGACGTCGGGATTGCTGCGTTCGACCTGCGCAACCGCCTCGCGGCCGGTGCGCAGCGAGGCGACGAGCTTGAGGCCCGGCTCCTCTTCTATCCAGCGCGATACCAGGCCGCGCACCACCACGGCGTCGTCGACCACCATGACGCGGATCGGGGTGGGCGACGCGACGGGCGCGCTGGACGTGGAAGTGAGAGCGATACTCATCTACGCGATACTCGAACGGACGCGACACGACGAACTGGACGCAGAACGCGGACGACGGCTCAGATCAGGCCGACTTCCTGGAACTTGGCCTCGACGATGTCCTTGTCGAACGGCTTCATGATGTATTCGTTGGCACCCGCATGCAGCGCACGGGCAATGTGCACGACGTCGTTCTCGGTGGTGCAGAACACGACCTTCGGCCGATCGCCGCCGGGCAGCCGCCGCAGCGCTTTGAGGAACTCGTAGCCGTCCATCACCGGCATGTTCCAGTCGAGCAGGACCGCATCGGGCAATTCGCGCCGACACTGGTCGAGCGCCTGCTGACCGTCCTCCGCCTCCGAGATGCGGAACTCGAGGCCCTCGAGAATTCGCCGCGCCACCTTGCGGATGACGCTCGAATCATCAACCACCAGACAGGTCTTCATGACGGTTCCGTTTCATTCAGCCGTGTTGACGGTTTCACGATCTCACGCGGAGTCCGGCTGTCTCACGCCGCCATGGCTTCGGCCGCCATGTCGAGCACTCGATCGACATCGAGAATCACCAGGAGCTGCCCGTCGAGCCGATGCACGCCGGCGGATACGCGCGCCAGCTTGCCGTCGAGATTGACCGGATTGGGCTCGCGGGTGCCGTCGTTGAGCTTCATGACCTCGCCGACCGAATCGATCAGCAGGCCATACGATTCGCCCCTGAGCTCGATGCCGACCGCCAACGGCGGACGGCCGTCGCCGCGCGACGGCAGGCCGAGCCGGCGGCGCATGTCGATTGCGGTCACGATGCGGCCGCGCAGATTGAGCACGCCGGCGATCTCCGGACTCGACAGAGGCACGCGGGTCAGCCGCTCCGGCATGAAGACGTCCTGCACGCGCGAGATCGGCAGGCCGAACAGCTGATCGTCGATCACGACGGTCACGTATTCGGTGACGTATTCGTGGGCGGTGTCGTTGTCGTTCGCGGTGCTCATCGCTCAATCCTCATGCCGCCTGGCTCCATTCGACCGTGGATTCCTTCAGCGCCGCGATCAGGCCCTGGCGGTCGAACTTGGCGACGAAATCGTGGAAGCCCGCCTGCCGGCCGCGCTCGATCGTGGCCGGCGCCGTGACCGCGGAGAGGGCGATGATCGGGATCTGCGCGGTGCGCGGATCGCTGCGCACCGCCTCGGCGAACTCGAAGCCGTTCATGCCCGGCATCTCGATGTCGGAGACGATGATCTCGAACTGCTGGCCCTTCTTGAGCAGGGCCAGCGCCTCGTCGGCGCCGCCGACGGCGGTGACGTCGTAGCCCGCGGCCTTGAGCACCGGGGTGAGCATGTTGCGGAAGAACGCGGAGTCGTCGACCAGCAGCAGCGGCTGGGTGAGCGCATCGACGCTCATCTCTTTGCGATGGAACCAGTCCTCGAACGCCAGCGGCAGGAAATATCCGACGTCGATGATCTCGGTCGCCTGGCCCTTGATGACCGCCGAGCCGAGCACGCCCGG
>JBEKZK010000893.1:0-2692 GCA_049509935.1 Xanthobacteraceae bacterium
GTACCCGCACGGCGCGACGCTCGCCCGCTACGATTTTCTCTTTCTCGCCGCGGTGGCGATCCAGGGCGTCATGCTGATCCTGAAATTCGAAACTTTCGACGAGGCGAAGGTCATCCTGATCTTCCACGTGGTCGGCACCATCATGGAGGTGTTCAAGACCGGCGTCGGATCGTGGATCTATCCGGAGACGAGCTTTTTCCGCATCGCCGGCGTGCCGCTGTTCTCCGGTTTCATGTATGCGTCGATCGGGAGCTACATGGCGCGGGCCTGGCGGCTGTTCGATTTCCGCTTCAGCCATCATCCGCCGCTGTGGACCGTGCTCGCCTTGGGCGCCGCGATCTACGCGAACTTCTTTCTGCACCACTACTGGCCGGACGTTCGCGTCGCGCTGTTCGCCGTGGTGGTGCTGCTGTTCGGGCGCAGCTTCATCTATTTCAAGGTCTGGCACGTGCATCGGCGCATGCCCGTGCTGCTGGCGCACCTGCTCGCAACCTCGTTCGTGTGGATCGCCGAGAATGTCGGCACCTACACGATGACCTGGCAATATCCGCATCAGGGCGCCGGCTGGCGCATGGTATCATTGGGAAAATTCGGATCGTGGTTCCTGCTGCTGACCCTCAGCTACGCGCTGGTCGCGATCGTCAACCGTCCGCGGGAGCCGGATACAACGCGGTGAGCGTCGCCGGCACGTCGCAGCCGGCATATACATATGTGTCTATGCCGGCCTCGCGTTGCGCCGCCTCGTGCTCGCCCGGACGTCCGGCGAGACAGATCCGCCGGGCACCCGCCGCCCCGAGCGCGCGCGCCGCCGCCACCGCCTGCGTGCCATAGATCCCGTCGGACGAGCACAGGCAGGCGATGGGCGCCCCGGATGCGGTGAACGCGGCCGCCATCGCGTCGAGGTCGGCAAAGCCCTGGTTGGACAGCGCCTCGATGCCGCCGGCCTCGAAGAGGTTGCCGGCAAACCCCGCGCGCGGCGCGAACGCCGCAAGCGGCCCGAGATTGGCGAGGAAGACTCTTGGCCGGACGCCGGTCGTCGCGAGCATCTGGTCCGAGCGGTCGCGCAGCTGCTCGAACGGCTCAGCCAACCGCAGGCTCGGCAGCGGCTCGAATGCGGGTGGCTCGGGGGCCGATGGCACCCGCGCCACGTCGAGCACCGCAACCGGCGTCTCCGCCAGCTGTGGAAACTCGCTGGTGCCGGTCAGCGCATCCCGGCGGCGGGCGACGGCCGCGGTGCGCGCCGCCCGCACCTCGGCCACCTTGCGCTGGATCAGCCCGGCGGCGAGCGCTGCGGCCGCGCCGCCGGCGGCTTCGATCTCCTGGAACAGCGTCCACGCCGCGGCGCAGAGCGCGGTGGTCAGGCTCTCGATGGCGCCTGACCCGGCCGCCGGGTCGGCGACCTTGGCGAGGTTCGACTCTTCCAGCAGGATCAGCTGGCTGTTGCGCGCCATGCGCCTGGCGAAACGGTCGGGCAGGCCGAGCGCCGTGGTGAACGGCAGGACCGTGACGGCGTCGGCGCCGCCGACGCCGGCGGCAAATATTGCCATGGTGGTGCGCAGCATGTTCACCCAGGGGTCGCGCCGCGTCATCATGCGCCAGGCCGTCTCGGCGGACACGAACGCAGGCTGTGGGGTAAGTCCGCAGGCCTGCTCGACCCGCGCCCACAGCCGGCGCAGCGCGCGCAGCTTCGCCATCGTCAGCAGCTGGTCGGTATCGGCGGCGAGACGGAAGAAGATCATTCGTCGCGCCTCGTCGAGCGCGATGCCGTGGGCCTCCAGCGCGCGCAGACCGGCGGTCGCGGTCGCCAGCGCGAAGGCGAGCTCCTGCGCCTCCGCGCCGCCCGCCGCATGGATCGGCCGGGCGTCGGCGCAGGCAAACGGTCCGGCGAAGCCGCGTCCGGCGAGGTCGGCGACGAGGCGGGCAAATTCCGGCGCGGCTCGCTCCCAGGCCGGATCGCAGCCGATCACCGCCGCGAGCCCGAGCGGATCGAGGGCGAAGCGGATCCTGGTCGCGGCGGGCGCGACGGCCGTGCGCCCGACGAGGTCCGCAAGCGCCCGCGCCGCATCCTCGGCCCGCGGCCCGAGATCGCATTCGACCGCAATGCCGGCATCGAGGTGGATGCCGTCGAAGGCGCGGGCAATCGCCGCCGCCGATGGCTCGAGCCCGTAGCCGTGGGCGCCGATCGCCCCGGCGAACACCACCGACAGGCCGGTCGCACCGTTCTCGAGCTCGTGGCGGGCCTCCGCATTGGCGGCGCCGGCATCCGGATGATCGATCCGCGCCAGCACCTGCCAGGGCGCCGGCGCCGGCCGGCCGGCGATCGGCCTTGCATCGGCGGCCCGGGCGTAGAGCGGCTCGATGCGCAGCCCGTCATAGGTCCGGCTGACCAGGCGCTTGTCGAACGACGCGCCCTTCAGCGCCGCCTCGACCAGAGTCAGCCAGGCCTCGCGGGTCGCCGCCGGAAACTCGGCCGCGAGCGATAGATCCGGCGCGTCCGTCATTGGTCTCGTCTCCACGGCGGGCAAACTGCCACGTCGGCATCCGTCCGCCAATCAATCAGTCTTCCGCCGCACTAGTGCGGCGGATTTGAAGTTCCTATCAGATGTGCGGCGCGCTCGTCATAGGAACTTCAAATCCTAAAAGCCGCACTAGAATCATAGACTTGCTAGTGCACCTCTGGATTCCGAAGTTC
>JBEKZK010000894.1:0-2686 GCA_049509935.1 Xanthobacteraceae bacterium
CGTATCGTGCCTGTACCTGCGCTTCCGAAGCTCGATTCATTTCGGCGTGTAGGATGGGTTGAGCTCCATGGGAAACCCATCGATGGGTTTCGCGGCGAAATCGGACGAGTGCCCGATTTCGTCACTCCACTCATCCTACAGGCAGGTGTCATGGAAACGATCGTCTAGACCAATCCACAAGGGTCGCCCGCCATGGACATTGGGATCGAGAGCCCGGAAAGTCCCGCCCAAACATCGGGGCAGTCCGCCGCGACGGGTCTGCGCCGGTTCGTCGTCGCGCTCCTCTGCGTCCTCGGCGGGCTTTCGGCCTCGCCGCCGGCGATCGCCGCGACCCGGCTGGCCCTGGTGCTGGGGAACGGCAGCTACCAGGCGGTCCCGGCGCTCGCCAACCCGCCCAACGACGCGGCCGATCTGGCACAGGCGCTGCGCGGCGTCGGCTTCGAGGTGATCGAGCAGCGCGACGCCACGCGGGACGCGATGGCCAGGGCGGTGCACGACTTCGCCGAGCGCCTGCGCGGCGCCGACGTGGCGCTGTTCTTCTACGCCGGCCACGGCCTGCAGATGAACGGCGAGAACTATCTGGTGCCGGTCGACGCCAGGATCGACAGCGCGGCCGACGTGCGCTTCAACACCATCAACCTCGGCGACATCCAGCAGGAGATGGAGGGGAGCGGGCGCACCACCATCATCATCCTCGACGCCTGCCGCAACAACCCGTTCGCCGAAAAGCTGGCGCGCGGCGGCCGCGCGGCGCCGGCGCGCGGTCTCGGCCGCGTCGAGGCGACGGCGGAAGGCTCGCTGATCGTCTATGCCACCCAGCCCAACAATGTCGCGCTCGACGGCGCCGGCCGCAACTCGCCGTTCACGGCCGCGCTGCTCAAGCATGTCGCGACGCCGGGCGTCGAGGTCCGCCAGATGGTGTCCCGGGTGCGTGGCGACGTGCTCGCCGCGACCGACCGCCGGCAGACCCCGTGGGACAGCTCGTCGCTGGTGGGCGACCTCTATCTGGCAGGACCGCCGCCCGCCGCGGCCGGCGTCCCGCAACCGCCGGCCGCCGCGAGCAGCACGCAGGCGCCCGTCACCGTGCAGGCGTCGCCTGCCGCGCCGTCGACCGAGAATGAAGCGTCGAAGCGCGTCGCCGCCGTAACCGAAGTGGTGAAGGAATGCGATCGGCTGACCGCGCCGAGCCAGAACGGCGATCCGGCGCTGGTCGGCGTCAAGAACGATTGGGCCCGGGCCGTCGTCGCCTGCGAGGCCGCCGTCAAGTCCGTGCCCGACGAGGTGCATTTCCAGTTCGCGCTCGGCAAGGCGTATTTCTTCGCCAAGAACTACTTCGAGGCAGCACGCCATCTGAAGATCGCCGCGGACGCCGGCACGCCGGACGCCCAGAATGCGCTCGGCTATTGCTTCGCAGCGGGGCTCGGCGTGGCGAAGAACGAGCAGCGGGCCTTCGAGCTGTACAGCAAGGCGGCCGCCGCCGGCTCCGCGGTCGGCATGGAAAGCCTGGGCAACGCCTATGCCGGCGGCCTCTATGTCAAACAGGATTTCGGCAAGGCGCTCGACTGGCTGGAGAAGGCGGTCGAGGCCGGCAATGCCGACGCGCTTCACGAGATCGGCCGGTTGTATTTCAACGGCCTCGGCGTGCCCAGGGACTTCGTCACCGCCGCACAGTACTACCAGCAATCCGCCGATCTCAACGACGGATATTCGATGCGGTTCCTCGCCAACATGTACGAGGTCGGCTTTCTCGGGAAGCCCGATCTGGAAAAGGCCGGCGCGCTGCGGCTGCGCGCCCAGCAGGTCGACCCCGACGGCCGGCAGGCCGATTCGATCTCGGTGTTTCGCAAGATCTACGCCGAGAGCAGGTCGCACGCACAGGCGCGACCCGTCCGCCATCGCCGCTATGTCGTCTATCGCCGCAGGGTGCTCTTCGGCTGCGGCTGGGCATGGTGCTGAGCCGAGCCCCAGCGTGTCAGCAACGCGGCGCCTGCGGCGCCGGCCGCGAGATCGCGGGGCTGACCGGCGAGACGCTTCGCCGGTGGTGCTCGGCGGGCGCGCCGTGGCGGGTCTCGACCGATCGCCGATGATGGGTCTGCGTCGGACCGGCCGGCTTGCGCGGCGCGGCCGAGGCGTCATCGGTGCGCTCGGCGGTGGCTGCAGGCTGCTTCGCGGGGTGCGGGTCGGCGGCGGGCTTCCGCGGCTGCTCGGTGGAAACCGCCGGCAGCTTGCCGAGCTCGGCGCGCGCCAGGTCGGCGTAGAGCCCGGTCTTGTAGTCCTCGAGGAAGGCTTCGAGGGCCTGGCGGGTGCCGAGCTTCACGGTCAGCTCGTAGGCCTGCCGCGCCTCGATCTCGCCGGCCGGCGCTGGCGGCTCGACCTTGCGCGCCGCCGGAACCAGCGGAACCTCGGCGCCACCGAGCGATGCATAGACGAACGGCTCCTGGCGATGGCCGGTCCTGGTCCACACCTCGTCGCGCACCCGGCCGAAGACGATGCGGACGTCCACGCCGGGTTCGGGAATGTGGGCGAGCAGGGCGGCGGTGAACGGGCTGTTGGCGCCGTTGCCGTCGTCGGCGGTCGATCCGGCCTTGGCGGCGTAGGCGATCAGCGTGTCGCTGAGCGTCACCTCGACCTTGGCGAGACCGTTGCTCACCGCACGCATCGACACCGTGCGCTGCATTCTGTTGTT
>JBEKZK010000894.1:2692-4703 GCA_049509935.1 Xanthobacteraceae bacterium
TGTTGTTGATCAGCCGTCGCGCGATCCGAGCACGACGACCTTGGTGCCCGTGGAGGCGCGCTGGTAGAGGTCGATCACGTCCTGATTGATCATGCGGATGCAGCCGGATGAGACGCTCTTGCCGATGGTCCACGGCTCGACCGTGCCGTGGATGCGGAACAGGGTGTCCTTGTTGCCCTGCCACAGGTAGAGGGCGCGCGCACCGAGCGGGTTGCGCGGGCCGCCGGGCATCCCGATCCCGCTCTGCAGCTCGCTCATCGCCTTCATGAGCTCGGGCTGACGCTGCAGCATCTCCTTGGGCGGATACCAGTCCGGCCATTCCCGCTTGTCGTGGATGCTGGCGACGCCGGACCAGCCGAAGCCTTCGCGGCCGACGCCGACGCCATACCGGATCGCTTGTCCGCCTCCCTCCACCAGGTAGAGAAAGTGATGCTGCGGATCGACCACGATGGTGCCCGGCGCCTCGCTGGTGGGGTAATAGACGGACTTGCGCAGATAGGCCGGATCGATCTGCGACAGGTTCAGCGCGCGCACCGGAAATGGCTCGCCGCCGATCTCGGCATAGATGGCCGGGCGCTCCATGGCCGGATACTGGCGGTCCGGTCGGGAGGGGTAGGGCGGGGCGGTCTCGCGCGGGCGCGCCGGCGCGCCGAAAGGCGGCGGCCCGGAACGCGATCCGTCCGGACAGAAGAACAGGAAGCAGTCCTGGGCTGCCGCGCTTCCCGCGCTGGCGATGATGAAGGTGCAGACGGCGAAAAGGCGAAGGTTCAGCATGACGGCCATGGATCTCGGTCGGTAGCGGCATCGGATCGAGCCGACAGTCTAGCACGAGCCGAGGCCGCCATCCTCGTCCCGGCCCGCGCGCGCCGCCGGCGCGTCAACGCCTGATTCCTCAATGATCCCGGTCCGCCGCGGCGCCTTGCCGGCATTTCGGCGGCGTTTCCGGAGCAATTCGGAGGCCTCATGAAGGCAGTGGCGTGCACGGGAAGGTGGAGTTACGGTGACAGTGAATTGCGGAATTACGAATTACGGTGACAGTGCACTTAATTTAAATTACGGGAATTACGGTGACAGTGCACTTAATTTGCGTTGCAACTCCGCTGAAGTCCGGGCCGAAACTCGCAAACGGCAAGCTCGGCGGAGCAAGCACTGCCTTCGTCGCGCGGGATCATGATCGGCTGACGATGCCGGCGAAAACGCCCGCTCACTTCAGGTTGCGGTCCCACATCGCAATGATCCTGCTCCAGCTTTCCTCAGCGGCGTTTGTCTCGTAGACGTCGCGCTCGGGAAACTGGAAGCCGTGGCGGCTGTCGGGAAAGACATCGAGGGCGTAGCGGGTGCCGGCCTTGTCGAGCGCGCTGCGCAGCGTCGGGATCACGCTGGCGGGCACGTGCTCGTCGATCTCGGCGAAGCCGAAATACATCTCGCCCTTGACGCGGTCGACCAGGAGGTGGGGCGAGTCCTCGGCGTCGGTGACGATGCCGACGCCGTAGAGCGATGCCGAGGCGGCGAAGCGATTGGGATAGCGCGCCGCGACGGTGGTCACGTAGCGCCCGCTCATGCAATAGCCGACGCAGCCGATCGGGCCGGGTTTCACCTTGTCCTGGGCGTCGAGAAACCCGAGCCACGCCGCCGTGTCCTCGCTGACCAGCGCATTGGTCAGCGAACCCATCGCGGCGAACATGGTTGGCCGCATGCCCTCGGCGCGGCGCACCATGTCGAAGCGCAGCGTGCCGATCCGGTAGTACATGTCGGGCAGCAGACAGAAATAGCCGTGCCGGGCGATGCGCCTGGCGAGGTTGCGCAACTCCTCGCGGATGCCGGGGGCGTCCATGTAGAGGATGATGCCGGGGAAGGCGCCGGGTCCATCCGGACAGACCGCGAAGCTCGGGATGGCGCCGGTCCGCGCAGTCACGTTGACGTCTCGCTCGATCATCCGTGTCCCCATCTCGACGATGGCCGGCCGACCGATGTCACGGCATTTCTGCAGCGCGACATGCCGTTCCAGCCG
>JBEKZK010000895.1:0-2681 GCA_049509935.1 Xanthobacteraceae bacterium
GCCGCTCCTCTTCACCGCGCTCAACAACCAGTTCTGGAGCCTCAATCTCAACGCGCCGATGGCCAGCCTTCCGACGGTCATTTTTCAGTTTGCGCTGAGTCCCTACAAGGAGTGGCAACAGCTCGCCTGGACCGGCGCATTGATCATCACATTTACAGTGCTCGCCCTCAGTGTTGTCGCCAGGACGCTTGCCGCACCGAGTAAA
This sequence comes from Xanthobacteraceae bacterium, assembly GCA_049509935.1. Classification (GTDB taxonomy): domain Bacteria; phylum Pseudomonadota; class Alphaproteobacteria; order Rhizobiales; family Xanthobacteraceae; genus AP-16. The sequence goes on from JBEKZK010000895.1 coordinate 206, forward strand.
GTCACATGAACGCCGCTCCCGACGTCTCCGTTCCCATCGCCAACCATCCGGCGGTGGATACCACCGGGCTCAAGGACAAGGTCACGATCCGCGGCCTCAACTTCTATTACGGCGAGAGCCGGGCGTTGAAGGACATCAGCCTGTCGCTGTACGCCAACAGGGTCACGGCCTTCATCGGACCGTCGGGCTGCGGCAAGTCGACGCTGTTGCGCATCCTCAACCGCATCTACGACCTGTATCCCAAGCAGCGTGCCGACGGCGAGGTGCTGCTCGACGGCGAGGATATCCTGTCCGGCAAGCAGGATCTCAACCTGCTGCGGGCGCGCATCGGCATGGTGTTCCAGAAGCCGACCCCGTTTCCGATGTCGATCTACGAGAACATCGCGTTCGGCATTCGGCTCTACGAGCGGCTGTCGCGCGCCGAGCTCGACGAGCGGGTGGAGACCGCGCTGCGGCGCGCCGCGCTGTGGGACGAGGCCAAGGACAAGCTCGGCGCCAACGGCCTCAGTCTGTCGGGCGGCCAGCAGCAGCGGCTGTGCATCGCCCGCACCGTGGCGGTGCGCCCCGAGGTGATCCTGCTCGACGAGCCGTGCTCGGCGCTGGACCCGATCTCGACCGCCAAGATCGAGGAGCTGATCGACGAGCTCAAGGACGACTACACGATCGTCATCGTGACCCACAACATGCAGCAGGCGGCGCGGGTGTCGGATTTCACCGCCTTCATGTACCTCGGTGAGCTGATCGAGTTCGATCAGACCAGCCAGATGTTCACGGCGCCGCGCGACCGGCGCACCCAGGACTACATCACGGGCCGCTTCGGCTGAGCTTGCCGCTCCGCCGAGAGACCCGAGGGACGAGGCACGATGTCCGACCATACCATCAAGGCCTTCGACGCCGACCTTCAGGAGCTCACCCGCAAGGTGGCCGAGATGGGCGGCCTCGCCGAGCGGCAGATCGCCGACGCCGTCGACGCCCTGTCGCAGCGCGACACCCCGCTGGCCCAGCGCGTCATCGCCACCGACCCGCAGATCGACGCGCTGCAGCGCGAGATCGAGGAAAAGTCGATCCTCATCATCGCGCGCCGCCAGCCGATGGCGGTCGACCTGCGGGAGATCGTCGGCGCACTGCGCATCTCCAACGATCTGGAGCGGATCGGCGACCTCGCCAAGAACATCGGCAAGCGCGTCGTGGTCCTCGACGGCGAGTTCCGCCCGCATCAGGTGATCCGCGGCGTCGAGCACATGACCGACCTGGTGCTCGGCCAGCTCAAGCAGGTGCTCGACGCCTATGCGCGGCGCGACGTCGCCAAGGCGATCGAGGTGTGGCGCGGCGACGAGGAGATCGACGCGGTCAACAACTCGCTGTTCCGCGAGCTGCTGACCTACATGATGGAGGATCCGCGCAACATCACCTTCTGCACCCATCTGCTGTTCTGTGCCAAGAACATCGAGCGCATGGGAGACCATGCGACCAACATCGCCGAGACGGTGCACTACATCGTCGAGGGCCGCGCGCTCGCCGATGAGCGCCCGAAGGGCGACACGACGAGCTTCGCCACCATGCCGTTGCCCAACTGAACCGGTGGAACGAGGAGCGATGAGCGCCCGTATTCTGATCGTCGAGGACGAGGAGCCGCTGACCCTGCTGCTGCGCTACAACCTCGAAGCCGAAGGCTACGAGGTCGACATCGCGGCGCGCGGCGACGAGGCGGAGGTCCGCCTCAAGGAGAGCCCGCCCGATCTGGTGGTGCTCGACTGGATGCTGCCGGGGATTTCCGGCATCGAGCTGTGCCGGCGGCTGCGCGCCCGTGCCGAGACCGAGCGCCTGCCGATCATCATGCTGACCGCGCGCGGCGAGGAGAGCGAGCGGGTGCGCGGGCTGGCGACCGGCGCCGACGACTATATCGTCAAGCCGTTCTCGGTTCCCGAGCTGCTCGCCCGCATCCGTGCGCTGCTGCGCCGCGCCAAGCCGGGGCGCGTCGCCACCGTGCTCAGCGTCAGTGATCTCGAGCTCGATCGCGAGACCCGGCGGGTGTCCCGCGCCGGCCGCGAGGTCCACCTCGGTCCGACCGAGTTCCGCCTGCTCGAGTTCCTGATGCAGAGCCCGGGCCGGGTGTTCTCCCGCGAGCAGCTGCTCGACGGCGTGTGGGGCCGCGACGTCTACATCGACGAGCGCACCGTCGACGTCCATGTCGGCCGGCTGCGCCGCGCGCTCAACCGCGGCCGCGCGCCGGACCCGATCCGCACCGTGCGCGGCGGCGGCTACGCCTTCGACGAGCGCTACGGCAAGCCGGCCCGCACCGCGGCGCCGGCGGTGACCACGGTGACCGGAACGTAGGAACGTAGGATGGGTTGAGCGAAGCGAAACCCATCTGATGGGTTTCGCTTCGAGATCGGGCAAATGCCCGATCTCGCCGCTCTACCCATCCTGCACACCACGCACGCCGGATGTTACCCCGGTGCCGCGATCTTGAGGC
>JBEKZK010000896.1:0-2680 GCA_049509935.1 Xanthobacteraceae bacterium
CTGATGCCGCCCTTCATCAGGTCCAGGAGGTTGGTGCCGGCGGCCAGGTAGGCGGCGCCGGGTTGCGAGGCGGCCGCGACGGCTTCCTTGATCGTTGCCGGCCTCACGTAGTCGAAGGTCTTCATGCAACCTCCCTGCGGCCGATCGCGCCGAGCGCCTTCTGCGCCTCCAGCACCGCTTCGGTGATGCCCTGATAGGCGCCGCACCGGCATAGATTTCCGCTCATGCCCTCGCGCACGCGCTCGGGATCGTCGCCCGCCTGCGCCTCCCCGATCAAGCCGATCGCGCTCATGATCTGGCCGGGGGTGCAGAACCCGCACTGCAGGCCGTCGTGGGCCAGAAAGGCCTCTTGCACCGGATGAAGGCGATCGCCCTGCGCCACGCCTTCGATGGTCAGGATGTCGGCGCCGTCGTGGCTGACCGCCAGCGCCAGGCACGAATTGATCCGCCGCCCCTGGACGATCACCGTGCAGGCGCCGCACTGCCCGCGGTCGCAGCCCTTTTTGGTTCCGGTCAGATGCAGGTGCTCGCGAAGAAGGTCGAGGAGCGTCGTTCGCGGGTCACCGATGTCGATCGTTCTCTTCACGCCGTTCACAGTCAAGGTCGTTGAGATGCTCATGCAATGCTCCGGAGCTCGCCATGATCGACCGGGCCGACGACCGCCTGGTCCTTGCACAATCCGCGGCCTCGCCGGGCGATCGGATGGCCTCGGCGATCGATGATCCCGGTACCGCCGTGACGGCGGTGCCGCGGTCTTCGTCTGCTCGACGCGGGTCTTGCGCGTCGGTCCGAACGGGAATATACGGAGGACACCTCCGCTTATCAAGCCTCCCTTCGAGAACATATGGTTGGCATGACGCGATCGGAGAAGAGCACGCGAAAGCCGCGCGCCGACGCGGTCCGCAATCGCGAGCGTCTCCTCGTGGCGGCAAAATCGGTATTTGGTGCGGGCGGCGCGGAGGCCAGCCTCGAAGCCGTCGCCCGCAAGGCCGGTGTCGGAATCGGCACGCTCTACCGGCATTTCCCCACGCGCGAAGCCCTGTTCGAGGCGGTGTATCGCCGCGAGGTGCAACAGCTCGCCGACCTGGCCGAGCGGCTGAAACAGGAGGCGCGACCAGTCGACGCACTCCGCTGCTGGATGCGCTCGATTGTGAATTTCGTCGCCACAAAAAAAGGCATGTCGGCGGCGCTGGCTCTCGCCGCCTACCAGAGCTCGGATCTCATGTCATATTCGTTTGATCGGCTGACGCGGGCGGTCGGCGGGCTGCTCGACCGTGCCGTCGCGGCAGGCGACATCCGCCACGACATCAGCCCGGAAGACCTGCTGCGTGCCCTTGTCGGCATGTGCTACATGCACGATCAGCCGGGCTGGCAGACCAGCGTCCTGCGACTCGTCGACGTCCTCGTCGACGGGCTGCGCGTGCGCCCGGAAAGACCCCGCGCCAAGACCAGGCAGACAACGAGAAAGCCGAGACGAGCCGATGTTCGGCCATCCAGACTATGACGGCCACGAGCGGCTCACGTGTGCACGCGATGTCGACGCCGGCCTCTCGGCGATCATTGCGATTCACAGCACCGCGATGGGACCGGCGTTCGGTGGGTGCCGCATGCGGCCGTACCCGAGCGACGCTGCGGCGCTGAGCGATGCGCTGCGCCTGTCGCGCGGCATGACCTACAAGGCGGCGCTGTGCGGCCTGCCCTACGGCGGCGGCAAGTCGGTGATCATCGGCGAGCCGGAAACCCAGAAGACGGATGCGCTGCTGCGGGCGATGGGGCGCCTCGTCGAGAGCCTGGGCGGACGCTACATCATTGCCGACGACGTCGGCACCAGTCTTCGCGACCTGGCGGTGATGGGGGCGGAGACGCAGCATACCGCGGCGAGGACAGTTTCGGCCCAGCAGCCTCTCGCCCCGACCGCCTACGGCGTTTTCCTGGCGATGAGGGCCGCGGCCGCGCACGTTCTGCAGCGGTCGGATCTGGAAGGCGTGTCGGTCGCCGTGCAGGGTCTCGGCAATGTCGGCCTTCCCCTGTGCGAGCTGTTGCACCGGGCCGGTGCCAGGCTTGTCGTCGCCGACCCCGACAAGACGCGCGTGGGTGCGGCAGTCGGATCCTTCGCGGCGACGGCCGTCGATGTCGATGACGTCTATGATCAGCCGGTCGACATCTTCGCTCCGTGCGCGTTCGGTTCGGTGATCGACGATCGGACGGTCGGGCGCCTGAGAGCGCGGATCGTCTGCGGCGGCGCCAACAACCAGCTCGCGGCCGCACGGCACGATGTCGAGCTCGCCTCGCGCAACATCACCTTCATCCCCGATTATCTGGCCGGCGCCGGTGGCGTCATCGATTTTCACCAGGAGAGCATCGACGACTCGCCCGAGGCCGTGATGCGGGCCGTCGAGGTCATCGAGGCGCTCACCCGCGACATCCTGCGGCGCGCGCGGGACGCCGGCCGTACGGCCGCGCAGATCGCCGAGCAGCTGGTCCGCGAGCGGCTCGATGCAGCGCGGGCGGCAGGAACGATGTCGGTCGTCACTGCGCGGTTGTGAACGTGCAGTCCGCGCCCCCGCCGCCTTTCTGCTTGACCACGTTCGGATCGACGATGCATTCGAGATTGGTGATGCCTTCGATCATCGATCCCGCTGCGCCCTCCGCGACGACGCCTGCCACTGCGAGGGTGCCG
>JBEKZK010000897.1:0-2678 GCA_049509935.1 Xanthobacteraceae bacterium
CCGCGTTCTCGACCATCGCGGGGAGTTCCGCAGCCGACGGACAGTTCGGCGTGGTCAGCGTCATGTCGATCGCGACCTTGCGGTCGTCGGCGATGTCGACCTTGTAGATCAGCCCGAGCTCGTAGATGTCCGCGGGGATCTCCGGATCGTAGACGGTCTTCAGCGCCGCCACGATCTCGTCGGTCATCCGCTCGAGAGTTTCCGCCGGGAGGGCGGAGGACTGCTCCATGGTGGCGGCTTCGCCGCCGGGTTCCGGCGGGGCGGCCTGGACATCGCCGATCTCGTCGTCGCTCATGCGAAAAATTCCTGTGCCTTGACCAGGGCCTGCGCCAGGGTGTCGATCTCGGACCGGGTGTTGTACAGCGCGAACGACGCGCGGCAGCTCGCCGACAGGCCATAGCGCGCCAGCAGCGGCATCACGCAATGCGTGCCGGCACGGACCGCCACTCCCGACCGGTCGATGATGGTCGCCACGTCGTGCGGATGGGCGCCCTTGATCTCGAACGACACGATCGGCCCCTTGTTGCGCGCCTGTCCGAGGATGCGCAGCGAGTTGATCTCGCGCAGCCGCTCGTGCGCGTAGGCCACGAGAGCAGACTCGTGGGCGCGGATGCGCGGCTTGCCGATCGAGTTGACATAGTCGATCGCCGCACCCAGCCCGATCGCCTGCACGATCGGCGGCGTGCCGGCCTCGAACCGGTACGGCGGATCGCCGTAGGTCACCCGATCCTCGTAGACGTCGCGGATCATCTCGCCGCCGCCATTGAACGGCGGCAGCGCCTCGAGCTGATCGTAGCGGCCGTACAGGACGCCGATGCCGGTCGGCCCATAGAGCTTGTGGCCGGTGAAGACATAGAAATCGCAGCCCAGATCCTGCACGTCGACGTCGAGATGCACCGCGGCCTGGCTGCCGTCGACCAGCACCGGGATCCCGCGCGCATGCGCCAGCCGCACCACCTCCCGGATCGGCACCTCGGTGCCGAGCATGTTCGACATGTGGGTGATCGCCACCATCCTGGTGCGATCGCCGAGCAGCTTCTCGAACTCGTCGATCAGGAAGTTGCCGTCGTCGTCGACCGGCGCCCAGCGGATGACCGCGCCCTTGCGCTCGCGCAGGAAGTGCCACGGCACGATGTTGGAGTGGTGCTCCATGATCGAGAGCACGATCTCGTCGCCGGCCTGAATGTGAGCGAGCCCGTACGAGGAGGCGACGAGGTTGATGGCCTCGGTGGCATTGCGGGTGAACACGATCTCCTGCGCCTTGGCGGCGTTGAGATAGGCGCACACCTTCTCCCGCGCCTCCTCGTAGGCCTCGGTCGCCGCGTTGGCGAGATAGTGCAGCCCGCGATGGACATTGGCGTATTCCGACGTGTAGACCTGCCGCAGCCGGTCGAGCACGGCGGTCGGCTTCTGCGCCGAGGCGGCGTTGTCGAGATAGATCAGCGGCTTGCCGTAGACCTGCAGGGCCAGGATGGGAAAATCCTTGCGGATCTCGTCCACATCGTAGCTGCCGTTGCTCACCGCAGGATGCATGCCAGCGTCTCGTTCACACGTGACCATCACCGCGCCGCGAGCCAGCCCGCCGCCGCGCTCGTCAGCGCCTGCTTGACGCCGTCGTGCGCGATCCCCTCGATCGCCTCGCCGACAAAGGCCTGGATCAGCAGCCCCTCGGCCTCGCGCCGGGCGATGCCGCGCGCCATCAGATAGAACAGCAGCTCGTCGTCGAGCGCACCGGCCGTCGCACCGTGGCCGCACTGCACGTCGTCGGCGAAGATTTCGAGCTCCGGCTTGTTGTCGGCCTCGGCCGTCTCCGACAGCAGCAGGGCCTTGGTCATCATCTTCCCGTCGGTCTTCTGGGCGTCGGGCCGCACGATGATCTTGCCCTGGAATACGCTGCGGCTCTCGCCGTCGAGCACCGCCTTGTTGAGCTCGCGGCTCATGCCGCCGGGCAGCGCATGATCGACCACCAGCGTGGTGTCGACGTGCTGACGGCCTCTGATCAGGGTGGCGCCGTTGATGCGCGCGACTGCGCGCTCCCCGGCGAACCGCACGAACAGCTGGTTGCGGGTGACCGCGCCGCCCATCGTGAACGACGTATCGGTGAGCTCGGCCGCGGCGCCCAGCGAGGCCATCAGCGTCGCCACGTGCAGGGCGCGCGCCCCATCCATCGAGACCTTGACGTGGTCGACCCGCGCGCGGTCGCCGACCACGATTTCCAGCCCGGCGTTGACCTGATAGTCGAGGTCGTCGGCGCCCTCGTGGCTCTCGACCAGGGTGAGCCGCGCGCCGGCACCGACCACCACCAGGGAGCGGACGAAGACCGCCGCCGGATGCTGAGCGGCAAAGCGGAACGCCAGATGGATCGGCCGACTGATGACCGCGTCGTCGGCGACCCGGATCACTGCGCCGTCACCCATGAAGGCGGTATTGAGCGCCACCGCGATGTCGTCGCTCGGCACCACGGTTCCCAGGCGCTCGACCACGAACGGATCGGCTGCGCCCAGCGCCGCTGCCAGCGACCCGATGGTCAGGCCGGGCTCGAGTGCGGCGAGATCGGACAATTCCGGCGTCAGCGCGCCGTCGACGAAGACGAGTCGGCGCATGTCGGGCGCGTGGAGCAGCGCTCCAGCGTCCTTGGCGCGGCGCAGCGTCGCGTCGTCCGGCGGCGGCGCGATCGG
>JBEKZK010000898.1:0-2676 GCA_049509935.1 Xanthobacteraceae bacterium
GGATTCTGTGCGGGCCAGGATCTCAGCGACCGGGTGGCGCAGCCGGGCCAGACCGCGGCGGTCGGCGATGCACTGGGGACGTATTACAATCCGCTGGTGCGCAAGCTGCGCGCGCTGCCGTTTCCGGTGATCGCCGCCGTCAACGGCGTCGCCGCCGGCGCCGGCGCCAACATCGCGCTCGCCTGCGACATCGTCCTCGCGGCGCGCTCGGCGAGCTTCGTCCAGGCGTTTGCCCGCATCGGCCTCGTCCCCGACTGCGGCGGCACCTGGTTCCTGCCGCGACTGGTCGGGGCGGCACGGGCGCGCGGGCTGGCGCTGCTGGCCGAGCCGCTGTCCGCCGACAAGGCGGAAGCCTGGGGGCTGATCTGGAAGGCGGTGGACGACAGCATGCTGATGCTCGAGGCGGAGAAGATGTGCGCACATTTCGCGGCCGCGCCGACGGTGGGGCTCGGCCTGACCAAGCGCGCGCTCGACGCCGCCGAGACCAACGATCTCGCCGCGCAACTGGACCTCGAGCGCGACCTGCAGCGCGAGGCCGGCCAGACCCCCGACTTCGCCGAGGGCGTCGGCGCGTTCCTGGAGAAACGCGCGGCGAATTTCACCGGCCGCCGGAGCCGCTGATCGTGGACCGGCTGGCGCTGGCCCGGGCGAGCGCCGAGGCGATGTGGGCCGGCGATGCGGTGAGCCAGGGCCTCGGAATGGAAGTGGTCTCGGTCGAGCCCGGCCGCGCCGTCCTCGCCCTGACGGTGACCGAGGCGATGCTCAACGGCCACAGCACCTGCCATGGCGGCGTCATCTTCACGCTCGCCGACTCGGCGCTGGCGTTCGCCTGCAACAGCCACAATCAGAAGGCCGTCGCCTATCACTGCGCCATCACGTTCGTCGCCTCGGCCCGGCTCGGCGACCGCTTGGAGGCCCGCGCGGCGGAAATCTCGCGGGTCGGCCGCGCCGGCATCTACGATGTCAGGGTGACCCGTGGGCCGGGCGAGGTGATCGCCGAATTCCGCGGCCACTCGCGCACCATCGAGGGCAAGCTGGTCCCCGGCGCCGGCACCGCGGACCATCCATCGTCCTGAAGTCCGCCGGAGGACCCGATGCCCGACGCATCCTACGTGCCGTACGGCCTGGAGCCGATCGAGACCGCATCGCGCGACGAGATCGCGGGCCTGCAGGTCGAGCGGCTGCGCTGGTCGCTGCGCCGCGCCTACGACAACGTTGCGGCCTACGCGAGGAAATTCGACGCTGCCGGGGTGCGGCCGGACGACTTTCGCACACTCGAGGATCTCGCCCGCTTCCCGCTGACCGCCAAGCAGGACCTGCGCGACAACTATCCGTTCGGCATGTTCGCGGTGCCGCGCGAGCAGGTGGTGCGCATCCACGCATCGTCGGGCACCACCGGCAAGCCGACGGTTGTCGGCTACACGCAGCGCGATATCGAGACCTGGTCGGGCCTGGTGGCGCGCTCGATCCGCGCCTCCGGCGGGCGGCCCGGCATGAAGGTGCACGTCGCCTACGGCTACGGCCTGTTCACCGGTGGGCTCGGCGCCCATTACGGCGCCGAACGGCTCGGCTGCACCGTCATCCCGGTGTCCGGCGGCATGACCGAACGCCAGGTCCAGCTCATCGTCGATTTCGAGCCGGACATCATCATGGTGACGCCGTCCTACATGCTGGCGATCCTCGACGAGCTCCGCGCCAAAGGCCTCGATCCGCGGCACACCTCGCTGCGCATCGGCATCTTCGGCGCCGAGCCGTGGACCAACCGGATGCGCGCCGAGATCGAGGAGTCGTTCGGCATGGATGCGGTCGACATCTACGGGCTGTCGGAGGTGATGGGGCCGGGCGTCGCCAACGAGTGCGTGGAGACCAAGGACGGCCTGCACGTGTGGGAGGATCACTTCTATCCGGAGGTGATCGATCCACTCACCGGCAAGGTGCTGCCCGACGGCGAGCGCGGCGAGCTGGTGCTCACCTCGCTCACCAAGGAGGCGATGCCGGTGATCCGCTATCGCACCCGCGACCTGACGCGGCTGCTGCCCGGAACCGCGCGCTCGATGCGGCGCATCGAGAAGGTGACCGGCCGCTCCGACGACATGATGATCGTGCGCGGCGTCAACGTCTTTCCCACCCAGATCGAGGAGCAGCTGCTGCGCTGCCCGGGGCTCGCCCCGCACTATCAGATCGAGCTGCGCCGCGAGCACCGGCTCGATTCGATGCGGCTGCTGGTCGAGGCGCGGCCCGACCATGCGGACGAGGCCTCGCGCGCCGCGCAGTCGGCGCTGCTCGCCGCGCACCTGCGCAGCTCGGTCGGCATCGGCGTCGAGGTCGTGGTCGGCGATCCGGGCAACGTCGAGCGCTCGGCCGGCAAGGCGCGGCGCGTCGTCGACCTGCGGCCGAAGGAGTGACGTCGCCCGGATGAAGCGCAGCGAAATCCGGGAGCAGTCTCGCCGGCGGCACCGCGGTTCGCGGATTTCATCCGGGCTACGGGCAGTGCCCGCTACACCTGATCGTAGTCGACCGCGATGGTCGCGGTCGTCGGATGGGCCTGGCAGGTGAGGATGTAGCCCGCCTGCATCTCCCAGGGCTCGAGCGAGAAATTCTGATCCATCGCGACATTGCCCTCGGTGAGGCGGGCGCGGCAGGTGCAGCACATGCCGCCGCGGCACGAATACGGCA
>JBEKZK010000899.1:0-2671 GCA_049509935.1 Xanthobacteraceae bacterium
TTCGGCAACGTTCTCGTCGCCATCCGTGAGAACCCGGAGCGCGCCGAGCTGCTCGGCTACGACATCAGGCGCTTCCAGCTCGGCGCGTTCGCCGTCGGCGGGCTGCTGGCGGGCCTCTCCGGGGTGCTGTACGCCGCATGGGGAAACTTCATCGTGCCGGCCTCGATGGCGCTGCCGGCGGCGGCGATGCCGATCATCTGGGTCGCGGTCGGCGGACGCCAGGATTTGACCGCGACGCTGATCGGCACGCTGGTGGTGCTCTACGCGTTCCAGCAGCTCGCCGTGCTCAGCCAGGAATATGCGCTCGTCGTCACCGGCGCGGTGCTGGTGGTGACGATCCTGTTCGCCCCGGGCGGCTACGTGATCGCCATCGCGCGTCTCGTCGACCGCTTCATCGGCTGGTTGTCGCAGCGCCGCATCACCCCTCGATACAAACCGGAATCGCCGGCATGACGACGCGGATCGCGGCCGCTCCGGGCGCGCCGGACGGACACGCCCGATGACACGGCTGCTGGAGACCGCCGGGCTGAGCAAGCGCTTCGGCGGGGTCACGGCGATCGACAACCTCGACTTCGCGCTCGAGGCGGGCGAGCTGCATTGCCTGATCGGCCCCAACGGCGCCGGCAAGAGCACGTTCTTCAAGCTGGTGATCGGCCGCTTTCCCCCGACATCCGGCACCATCCTGTTCCAGGGCAGCGACGTCACCCGGCTCTCCACGGCACAGCGGGTCCAGGCCGGGATGAGCATGAAGATGCAGGTGCCCGGGATCTTTCCCGAGCTTGCCGTCGAGCAGAACCTGGCGATCGCCCTGCAGCGCCGCTTCGACCGGGCCGGGGTCCGCACCGAAACCGACCGGCTGCTCGGCTTCGTCGGCCTCGAGCATCAGCGTCGGCGGCTGGCCGGCGAGCTCTCGCACGGCCACAAGCAGTGGCTCGAGATCGCGATGGCGGTCGCCCTGCGCCCGGCGCTGCTGTTCCTCGACGAGCCGACCGCCGGGCTCTCGCCGGAGGAGACCCACCGCACCGGCGAGATGGTGCTGGCACTCAATCGGGACGGCATGACGGTGCTGGTCGTGGAGCACGACATGGCCTTCGTGCGCCAGATTGCCCGCACCGTCACGGTGCTGCATTTCGGCCGCACCTTCGCGCGTGGCACGATTGCGGACATCATCGCCGACGAGGGCGTCCAGGAGATCTACCTCGGCAAGGAGCAGCCGCGTTGAAACCGGCCCGGACGGCGACCAACGACCTGCTCGCGGTGACCGGGCTGTGCGCCGGCTACGGGTCGACGCCGGTGCTCCACGGCATCGATCTGGCGATCCAGCCGGAAGAGATCGTCGGCGTGATCGGCCGCAACGGGGTCGGCAAGACCACGATGATGCGGGCGCTGATCGGGCTGATCGGCGGCAGCGCCGGCAGCATCCGCTTTCGCGGCATCGAGCTCCTGCGGACGAGCGCGGAGCGGCGCGCCCGCGCCGGCATCGGCTACATCCCGCAAGGCCGCGAGGTGTTTCCCCGCATGAGCGTCGAGGAGAACCTGAAGGTCGGCGAGATGGTGGGCGGACCCGCCGGCGAAAAGCTCTATGAATTGGTCTACGACCTGTTTCCGGTGCTCGCCGAGCGCCGCCGGCAGAAGGCCGGCACCCTGAGCGGCGGCCAGCAGCAGCAGCTCGCGATCGGCCGCGCCATGATCGGCAACCCCGACCTGTTGCTGCTCGACGAGCCGTCCGAGGGCATCCAGCCCTCGATCGTCGCCGACATCGGCCAGGCGATGCAGCGCATCAACCGCGAGCTCGGCACCACCATCCTGTTCGTCGAGCAGAACCTCGACATGATCATGACGGTGAGCCAGCGCTGCTATGTGATGGACAAGGGCCGCATCGTCGGCGAGCGCAGCGGCGAGGCGCTGCACGATCGCGCCAGGATGGCGCGCGACCTGCAGATTTGAGAGATCCCGATCACACCACCGGGTTCTTCAACACCGCGACGTAAGAGCGGCAATTACGGTGACAGTGCACTTAATCAAAATTACAATTAAGTGCACTGTCACCGTAATTCGTAATTCTCACCGTAATTCACCGTAGTTACGCGCGGTCACACCACCGGATTGTGCAGGGCCGCGACGTAGCTGCGGTTCCAGGTCGGGCTGATCAGCACCTCGTTGAGGCAGATGTGCTTCGGGCGCGTCGCGATGTAGAGGATCAGGTCGCCGACGTCCTCGGCCTGCAGCATCCGCGCCTTCTCCTCGTCGGTGACCGCAACCGGGCGGCGCGCCAGGATCGGGGTTGCGACCTCGCCCGGACAGATCACGGTCGAGCGGATGCCGTGGATGCATTCCTCCATGTTGATGCTGTGGCTCGCCGCCACCAGGGCATGCTTGGCGGCGGTGTAGCCCGGCCCGGTCAGCAGGCTGACGAAGCGGCCGGCCCACGAGGCGGTGTGGATGAGGACGCCGTCCTTCTGCTCGCGCATCATCGGCAGCGCCGCCGCCGCCACATAGAACGCGCTGGTCAGGTTGGCGTCGAGGATGGTGTCGATGCGCTCCGGCGTGAGCTCGGCCCAATGGCGCTCGCGCAGATTGTTGCCGGCGTTGTTGACCAGGATGTCGAGCCGGCCGAGCGCATCGCGGATCGTCGCCGCGATCGCGTTGACCCGTCCGGCGTCGGTCACGT